>JBLHMH010000067.1:0-17395 GCA_047621785.1 Polaribacter sp.
AGAGAACCACGAGCACTAAAACGACGCCCTAAAAGCTTTCAGTTAATGACGAGGCCAAGGCACCTAATGCAGGAGATAGCGCACCGCGGAAGAACCTATGCTAAACCTGCTTAACTTAGTGCCATTCCCGACTGTCCTCAGTTTCCGTCATTTTCCTAGTTAGCTCTCTTTCTAAGATCTCTTCTTTAGGTTTGCTAAAGCCGCTTCGAGGGAATCTTCAATCAGAAAAACCTTTTGCAACTGTGTCAGCTCAAATAGTGTTCTCACCGTGTCGTTCAGCGAACTCAACACCAGAACCCGTTTGGTCAGGCTAATGCTCTTGTAAGCCGCGACAATAGCGCCTAACGCAGATGAATCGACCATATCGGTTGCGCGAAAGTCTAAGATAAAGTCTCTTTCAGCCTGCTCCATTGAGGTTTGAATTACTGACTTAAAATTTTGCACTGTCTCGGCTAAAAAGCGTTGTGGTAGCTTAACGACAATGATGTCGCCGTGTTCTTCAGTATTCAAAAACATATTCTAAATTCTCCTTTTTTACAATTTTATTCCGAGTGAGTTACTTAATTATATAAATCAAAGGCTTACTTTTCAATTATTTACGTTTACCCAGCATACAAATACTATCAGTTTTTATAAAATGATCACTAGTTAATCAGGCTCTATCGTGCGTTTAATGTAAATCCAGGTTGGTTTTAACCGTTTGATAAAAATATGTCAAAGCACTTAAAGCCAAGTATGATGTTTACATCATTACGAAAAATGAGCCAACGTAAATTGAATAAGCATGGCGAAGATAGATTACTTATCGACTAGCACAAGACTGCGATTTTGCTCGAGCGCGGCAACCGCAACGTAGCAATATTATGTTGGCCCTAGTTGCGCTCATTGCTAATACCAAAAATATAAGGATGGATGTAATGTCACTCATAACTTTGTTAAGAAACTAGTCGGATTATTAAGATATGAAATTTATAGGTTCAGATTTTGACTGACTTTAATCCTCAGCGATTAATATCTATTTCTAGCCAATTAGCTCAAACAGGGTTGGTGGCCGACGCATTAATGGCGTTCACAAAACAAGCTGACGTGCCTGACGTTAGTTCAAGCAGAATGCAGCTTGCGGTTATAGAGTGGCTTAACAATGTGATCATGTATGGCGATGCCCCGTACTCTTTAATTGCGATTCGTTTCGTTACGCTAGGTCAAACTTTGTCAGTGATTATTTCGGACCAAAATCCAGCTCTTTCCAGTGATTTTTTGGAACAACCTCATGAATGTCCTGATCCTTTAGACTTACCCGAAGGCGGGTGGGGAATGCATATTATTCGCTCTATTGTCGACCGAATTGAACTTAAACCCCTTGATCAGGGCAATGAACTCACGCTACATTTAGATTACTAATCAATGTCAAACACCCATTATCGAATAAGTAAGCAACGCCAAGAAATCATTCTTGCTTGGCTTTTGATTGCCGTACTTTCTATTATTTTCATCGCGAGGGGAGTGCTGGCTTGGCTGTTTACGCGAACGATACTAAGTACCTTGCCTTATATGAAAAATGATGGCGAGATAGTTAACCTATATCACTTTTCGGGTTCTGGGCCTTTTAGGCGTTTAGCGCGCCTAATCAATGTTATAAATGGTGATGTGCAACTAAGTGGAGCGAGCTTGGTACCGTTCAATCATCATGATCAGCTGGGAGCTGAGGTTGTCCAGCAAGACTCTGTTCAACACTGGCCATGCGGTCTTTATTCTCCACAAATGCTTAAAATTCAAACTGGCATTGCGTTTAGTGCAGAACACGAAACTCTAAACGAGTATTACGCTAATTGGAAGCTAACTAAAACCCTCAGCCTTATTTTAAGGTCGGCATTGTCACCGAAATTTAAAGTAAGTGATAGCATCTCATTGCCTGGGGTTTTTTCTCTATTTGGAATTAATGTTAACAACGGCAAAATGGCAGATGCCATAACGGCGGCATTTGACGACATCGATAATAATGTTAATCACAGTATTGCGTTTGTTAATGCTGATTGCCTTAATAAAGCGTACACCGACTCGGATTACTTCAATTCATTGCAAGCCATGGAACGAATTTATCCTGATGGAATAGGGGTTCGTTTAGCGGCTAGAATGATCGGACTAAATGTTGTTGAAAACATAAACGGTACCGATTTATTTCCACAATTATGTGCCGATGCGGCTCAGCAAGGAAAGCGGGTATTTTTACTCGGGGGGCGTGAAGAAGTCGCACAAATAGTTGCCGACAAAATGTGTGATCAGCATCCAGGTTTGATCATTGCGGGAGTTCAACATGGTTACTTCAATACGGAACAAGAATCTGAGGTAATTGAACGTATAAATCGGCTCGAGGTCGATATATTATGCGTCGCTTTCGGCGCACCCAAGCAAGAAGAGTGGATTGCCGCGCAGCGAAAACAGATCATCGCTCCAGTAATTATTGGGCTCGGAGGGTGTTTTGATTTTTATGCCGACCGTATTCCTCGCGCGCCACTATGGCTACGTGAAATGGGCCTTGAGTGGACTTATCGACTCTACCAAGAACCAGGCCGAATGTGGAAGCGTTACATTGTAGGGAATCCTCTATTCTTGTATAGGATGTGGCGGCTAGGAAAGAATAGGTTGCATGCCCGTCGTGTAACACAATACCAAACAAATCGGTTGATCAATCACCTCGAAGAGTACGATCTCGATAAGCGAAACAAGTCTCTATTTAAGCGAAATTTAAAGCGCTACTTATGGCTTTTCACAATCGATTTTTCTAAAGCACTTAAACGCATAATTGATATTACCGCATCGGGCCTTGGTTTAATTATTCTAAGCCCGGCGATAGTATTGGTCGCGATACTGATTAAATCCGAATCTAAAGGCCCGGTCTTCTACCATCAAAAAAGAGTTGGCATCTATGGCCGCGAATTCAAGTTTTGGAAATTTCGCTCTATGTATCCTGACGCCGATAAGCGCCAGCAAGAAATGATGGAATCTTCCAATGAGATGCAGGGTAGGGTTATTTTCAAGATGAAGGAAGATCCGCGCATTACTAAAATCGGTCATTGGATTAGGCGATTTTCAGTAGATGAGCTACCACAATTATGGAATGTTCTAATTGGCGATATGTCGCTAGTAGGGCCGCGTCCGGCACTACCTTCTGAAGTCACTGAATATGATTTAGATGACCGAGACAGGCTCGGAATCCAACCTGGAATCACCTGTATTTGGCAGGTTTCTGGCCGTTCTGACATTCCTTTTGATCAGCAAGTTAAGCTCGACAGACAATATATTTCCTCTCAGTCGATATGGGGTGACATTCTGATTTTGTTAAAAACAGTCCCGGCAGTGCTAACGGGCAAAGGAGCTTATTAATAATGGCCCAGACGATTCTATTTACAGATTCAGCAAACAATCCTTTGCCTCCGCTTGATGAGCGTTTGCCCAGTAGTTTGTTGCCAATGGCCGGTAAAAGCAAATTAGTCTTTTGGTTAGAACACTGCTATCGCGCACGACTAAGAGATATAATGATCATTAGCCCTGAGTGGCAACTTATTAAAGCAAGCATTAGTGATGGCACAAAATATGGCGTTTCAATTAAATATGCGAATCACCTTGAAGAGAATGAGGAAGAAAAAATTGGTTGGTGCATTAATGCCGATCTACTGGTTGATTTTGATAGCAAAAAATTAAACACTCTTGTAGCAGATAACAGTCAAGTTCACCTAGATAGCCAAGTTGTGGCCGCTTTCTGTCGTTTAAAACCTGGTGCAGGGGATTTTCGATCCGCTACCATAGAAGCGAACGCTATAACAACGACACTGGACGGTCACGTGCTTGCAATGACTACGGTTCAAGACTTTCATGCCAATGTGCTTAGTGTTTTAGAACGTAATTATGATTCGCTTCTGCCTGGGGGTATGACCGATGAAACCTCACCTAAAATTTATCTAGACGGTTTAGTCAAATGGAATAGAAATAGCTTAAAGGCCGGCAGTCTTTACTGTGGGGGGGGAACACAAATTGATAAAACAGTAGAAATTACAAGCTCGACGGCGATTGAAAAAGACTGTTTCATTGACAAAGAAGCGCGCATTTCAAATAGTGTTGTTCTACCGGGCTCGTATATCGGTAAAATGACAGAAGTAGAAAATAGCATTGTATGGGGTCGATTGCTTATTCGGGTAGACACAAACACGGTTATAACAATGCCCGACGATGTCATTTTAGCCGATCAAACGCGTCGCAGGAAAAAAACGGGTGTTAAAAGTCGCCTAACAAAGTGGTTTAAGCCAGCAGAGTCATAAACTAATCTACATAGGGAAATTGTAAAATGAAGATATTAGTTGTTGATGACCAAGATGAAACACGCTTGATTACAGGTAAAATATTAAGTAATTTGGGGCACCAAGTACTGGTCGCCGAAAATGGAGTAGTGGCATGGGAAATTATCAACAATACCAAAATGGATATTATTATTTGTGACTGGCTTATGCCTGAAATGAATGGTATTGAATTAGTCAAAAAAATTCGAGCGAGTGATTTCAAACATTATATCTACTTGATTATGCTAACCAGTCTGGGCATGCAAGAAGACCGTATTGAGGCTATTGCAGCAGGTGCGGATGACTTTATTACTAAGACAACAAACCCAAATGAGCTGAAGGTTAAACTGCACCCGGCAGAGCGTATCCTAAATTTGAAACGTGATCTTGATGAACAGAATGCAGTCTTGTTTGAAAGCCGTAAGCAACTCCAAGACGATCTAAATCGTGCCCGTACCTTGCAGACCGGCCTGCTACCGGCTCCGATAGAAGATGATGCTGCGCAGGTCGAATGGTTATTTCACCCGGCAACGTTCATCGGCGGAGATTTTTTTAATTACTACTACATAGCACCAGATCTATTTATATTTTATTTAGTTGATATCTCTGGGCACGGTGTGCCATCAGCATTAATGTCTATGAGTGTACAAACGCAGCTGCAAGCGTTTGACCGATTAGCGATAGAGCTTATCAACGAAGGCGAGACTCCCAATATTCCAGAAAATATCTGCACGCAGCTGAATAAGCAAATGCTGAGTTTGTCAGACTCACATGATCATTATGCAACCCTTATTTATGGACTAATTGATACGAAAAGTAGACAAGTCTATATGACGTCTGCGGGCCACCCGTATCCATTGCATTACCACCACGGTGAAAAAGAGTTAGAGACATTAGCGTGTAATGGGTTTCCAATTGGGTTGCTTGATTCCGCGACCTATACGACTTTTACGTTTAAATACAAAGCCGGTGATAAGTTGTTTTTTTACTCCGACGGAATCAATGAAATGATGTTATCAGGCGACACTAAAGTACTAACGACAGGGGCTCTGGCCAGCAAATTAAGTAGTATTTGCGAGCAAAACCCTAAAAAAATAATAGGTGATATAGAACATAGATGGTTTGATAGCTCAGATATGCTAGCTCCACCAGATGATCTTTCGCTCGTAATCATGCAATTGAGGTAGTTAAAAGATGAACATACAGTTTGAAAAAGTTGGCAATGTTACGGTGATTCGCCACTTAGATGCTCGAATGGATGCCGTTTCAGCACCGGAATTTACAAAGCAAGTGAAACAGCATATTGATGCGGGTAATAGGCGATTAGTGCTCGATATGAATAGAGTTAACTTCGTTGATAGCTCGAGCTTAGGCGCTATTGTTGGTGTGTTTAAAGCGATTGCACCTAATGGTAAATTAATATTAGCGTCCGTCTCCGGTGTGGTCAAAGATTTGTTCGAAATTACCCGTGTTGATCAGGTCATTAAAGTAGTAGACACCGAAAAAGAAGCAATCGAACTAGCAAAATAAGAATCGAATAATGAAAGCAATGGTTTTAGTAGCAGGAAAGGGCACTCGTGTTCGACCGATTACAAATGATATACCAAAACCAATGGTGCCTATTCTAGGTAAGCCCGTAATGGAGTCTATTTTGCAGTTGCTGCATAAACACGGTATCGATGATGTCATGATCAATACTAGTTTTTTGTCCTCTGTTATCGAAGACTATTTCCAAGATGGTGGTTTACTTGATATGGAAATAGGGTATTCGTATGAGGGACAATTGGAAGACGGAAAGTTAGTTGGTATGGCGCTAGGCTCAGCCGGCGGGATGCGTAAAATTCAAGATTTTTCTGGTTTCTTTGATGAAACCTTCATCGTATTATGCGGTGATGCTTGGATAGACCTCGATGTGCAATCGGTGTTGGATTTCCATCGTAAAAAGGGAGGCATTGCGACTATTGTTTTACAACAAGTCGAGTGGCAGGAGGTTAGTAAGTACGGTGTAGTAGAGCTTGATGCGCAGCAACGAATTCTTCAGTTTCAAGAAAAGCCTGATCAAGAAGAGGCTATTTCAAACATGATCAACACCGGAATCTATATATTTGAACCTGAAATATTCGATTACATTCCTGCGCTGCAAGAATTTGATATTGGGTCGGAGTTATTTCCTGCGCTGATTGCTAATAATGTGCCTTTTTATGGCAAGAAAATCGACTTCCAATGGGTCGACATCGGTTCTATACCAGACGTATTAGTAGCAACTAAAATGGCACTCAGAGGCGAAATCAAGGGTTTTAAGTTACCAGGAAAGGAGATCGCGCCGAGTATAAGAACAGGTATTAACGTAAAATTGAACTTAGATGATATTTCTATTTCGGGTCCCGTCTATATCGGTAGTGGCACTGAAATTGAAAAAGGAGTGATATTAGAGGGTCCACTCATGATTGGCGCTAACTGTAAAATCGAATCGGGGGCGCATTTAAAAGAGTGTCTGGTTGATAAGTACACCAGAGTGTCCGGCTTGGCCAAGCTCGATAATAAAATTTTATTTGGGAAGTATTGTATTGATGGGGGGGCGAGCATTTAGACGTTGAAGATACCGATCTTTCTTGGCTTATTGACGATAGCAGAAGCGTGCCATCGACAGAAAGAACGGATATTATTTCTAGCTACCAGGAGCTCCTATCAGAATACCTTCCAGCCTCAGAGAGCGACTGAATTTTAGAGTATAAAAATGAATGACGTGAAGATAATAGATTTAAATCAGTTCGAACAACTCAAAGAGTTGATGGGCGATCAATTCGAAATGCTTGTTCAGCTATTTCAAAAGAACTCTCAGGAATTATTATCGGATATGCAGAAATCATTCGTTTCTTCTGACATCCACCTCGGTAGAATATCTGCACACTCCCTTAAGTCGTCAGCCGCTTCATTCGGGCTTTTATCATTAAGCAAACAGACTGAAAAAATGGAAAATATATGGAGGGAAGGATTAACGCCCAGTAAAGAAGGCATAGAGTTGACTGAAAAATTATTAAAGGACTCTATCGAAGCAATAAAAACAGCAAATTTCTAATTCAGAAACGCCAGTGCGCAATACTGCTTTTGACCAGCAGCCTGGTCCGCTGATTTAAATTCCCTGATAACTCGCATTGGCTGTTGCCACAGCTCTGAGCGACCGTTCGCGTATTGCAGTATTTATGAATTACTCATGCATCAATTGCCTGTGCGCCACCTTATAGCTCCTCAAATTGTCGGTCGCAGGCCAGTTTTCGCTGAACTCCTCCCTTATTTTAAGCAACCGAGTGAATAAGACGCTTAACTTCCAGAACATCGCGACGGATTTGGAGAAGAATACCAAGGACGTTACCTTCCTCTCGGTCTACAACTTTTCACAAATAGTATTTGATACCATTTTTTGACAAAAACCTCGTCTAGTCGAAATAGATCCCCTAAGCCTTTGTGTTCTTTTCTAAGCCACTGAACAAATCTATAATCAAGTTTATTTCACCTTAAGCGGCTCGATTCACGACTCTCAATAAAGTTGCGTTAAGCGAGAAGGTCTTCAACAAATAGTCCGGTATTCCGGCGAAAGCTTAGATTAAAACGTACTTGAATCACAGGGTCAGACTCGATTGATTCGTTGTTTCCAAGACGCCCCGCAGCCGCGTGCGGGGAGTCCTTTTAACCGAGGGGCTTAAAGCGATCTGTTCGTGCGATCAGATCCGCGTAGTTTCAGCGCAATCGGTCGTTTCGCGTAGGTGTTGAGCTAAAACTATTAGTTGTCTCCGAATGGATCGCCGAGCATTGATCCCTCGCCTTTGCTGGAGGTAAAACCTCCGGCCTGAATCACTCGGTTTGCCAAACGGGAAAATGGCAAACTCTGCAAGTACACTGTGCCGGGGCCGCGTAAAGTAGCTAAGAATAAACCTTCGCCGCCAAAGACCATGGATTTTAGGTTGCCTGCACGTTCAATATCGTAATTTACGCCACTGGTAAACGCGGCTATACAGCCAGTATCAACTCTAAGCAGCTCATCGGCTTTGAGTTCGCGCTTAATGACCGTGCCGCCGATATGCACAAAGGCTTTGCCGTCGCCGCGTAGGCGTTGCAGTATAAAGCCTTCACCGCCAAAGAAACCTGCGCCTAGTTTCTTTTGAAATGCGATATCTAAAGAGGTGCCATAGGCGGCGCATAAAAATGCATCTTTTTGGCAGATGAGTTCGCCACCCACTTGGCTCATATCAATGGCTACAATTTTGCCGGGGTAGGGCGCCGCGAACGCGACTCGTTTCTTAGCTAATCCATTGTTAGTGAAGTGGGTCATGAAAATTGATTCACCGGTAAGCACGCGCTTGCCAACGTTGAGTAAGGTGCTCAATACGCCACCACTCGGTTTTGACCCATCACCCATTTTGGTTTCAAATTGAATGCCGTCTTCCATATAGTTCATGGCACCAGCTTCAGCGATGACGGTTTCGGCAGGATCTAGTTCAATTTCGACGATCTGCATGTCGTTGCCAAATATTTCATAATCAACTTCATGACACTTCATGTTAGAGTTTTGCATAGTTTTTTTCCTTTAGACTGTAAAAAAGATCGTAACAACAGGGTGTTACTGTCTTAATACTTGAGCGTTTTAGTTTTTTTATGGTAATAATACCTAAGCGTTAACTTACTTTATAACTCAATACCTTAGCGCTTCTTCATTGGTCGGCTGTCACCAAATTGGCAGCAGCCAAAGAATGTATCACGCCGATGTTGTCAGGCGTTAGATTTATTTTCTGTATTGGTGCACAACGGTCCCAAAGTCTCATAGCTGCAGACTAAGGTTTAAAAAACACTTCGCGGCGCGAACACTTCGCGGGACATCCATGTTAATAAAATCAATATAATTAAATAAAAACAGAGTGTTACGCCTATTTCTGCTAATGGGTGTCCCAATAGAAGTGCCGCGAGCTCGCGGAGTAAATAATTAGGGCTAGACACGAATTATCTAAATGTCGGTTAAGGGCAAATAAAGGAGGTTTTTCTTGATTTGTAAACAGACACATCCAACTTTACGCCGACGTTCGACAAACCAAATTTAGTAGGTAATAGAAATATGAATAAATATCTAATTGTCTTCCTTGCTTCTTATCTGTTGATTGGGTCGAGTCTGGTGTTAGGCGAGGAGCGCAGCTTTTCACGCCCCCAACTGATATCAAAAACAAAAATACCTCATCCAGATATCAACTATAACGAAAGGAAGGAGAATGCTAGCTATGACAGCGGGATTGTCGAATTAATTTATATGGTCGATGAGCGAGGAAACCCAACCGAAATAAGCGTTCTACGATCATCTTTGAAAAAATTTGAGGCTGCGGCGATTGAGTCTATACAAACCCATTTTTACGAACCTGCGATTTTCAACGGTAAACCAGTAAGCTCAGTGTTGACAAGTAATATTGTATTTGAAATTAATAGGAAAGCTATTGCATTTGATCGGTGGTATTTACGCAATGAAGGGTTAAGGCAAGACGAGGAATTTTCTCGTTTGTACGGGAAATTAAAAAGTAAATTGGTTAAAACACGGCATGACTTCAAAGCATTAAATGAGCTACTGGGGTTGATGTCAGACCTCAGGAGCAGAAGCTTTAAACGACTGGTAAATATAAGTTTGGCTAAATTGCAGCTTGCTGAAACCTTCGATCTTACTGATCAACGTATCGTTGCCTTACAAGAGCTGTTGTGGTACGAATCGGTAAAATATGAAGGCAAAAATAGTGATCCAACTTCTACATTGGCTATCCGAAAGAGCCTGCTAAAATTACTAATAGATAATGGTCGTTATTCTGAATCACTTAGTCTTTATACTGAAGCTATAGTTTATGACCCAGTTATTAAAGCTGAATTTGGTGACTACATTGCACAGATTGAAGTGTTGGCGAATAACGATAGCACCCTTGGTCGCATAGTCGGTATTCCGATATCCGGCAAAGCCGGAGTACCTTTGCTCAAAAGAACGTTTACGTTCGATAATATAAGTGGGCGCTTAACTTTGATAAAGCTACGTTGTGGAAGCAAGTTCGCGGAGTTGGCATTCAAAACTGGTGCTGAATATCGTGTTCCTTCAAGTTGGGGTGCGTGTAATTTAGAAATAATCGGAGAGACTGAGACAGTTGCTCGGCTGCTTGAATTTTAGGGGAACAAAATAACGGTACCGGGTCTCGAACTCTGAATGACCGTCTTGGGCAAGGTATTGCCGTTGAATGTGAAATCAAATTTGACATCATCGACCGTCGGCTCAATACTTGAAGGGGAAATTTAAAATTCATGACATCATTCAGAGATAAAGTGTCCACCGAGAACCTTTTTTTTCTGTGATTAGAATCGATAGGAGATTTGTTTCAATGAGTTCACTCGACGCACCCACAGGCCAGAAATCTGCTTGCAGGAATTGAATACTAGGATGCACCCTTTCATAAATTGAGCATGGCATTGCGTTATAGAGCGCCGAGATCATTCAGCCGTTGTGGTGTATTTCTCTGCGCGCTTATGGCAGGGGAATCCTTGAGTGCCCAGGGGATCCAAATCAATGAACTCAGCGTTGGCATAAACGGAGACAGTGCTGTGCAGTTTGTAGAGATAACAAACCCCGATGCAAATTTCGGGGGACTGGGTCCTGGCTCAGATGACACCGTAGGCCGCGCCCAAATCGGCTTCTATGATGCCAGTGGCAACCACATAGCTCGTTTTGTTTTCATGTCAGAGCCACAAGGCAACGGCCCAACGTTTCTAGCTGCAACGCCGATGTTTGTCGAAGCTTACGAAACCATCACCAGTGACTTTACGATACCAGCGCTTCTGTATCCTACTGCAGGTAAGGTTTGTGTGGAAGCGAACCCAGACTCCGTTGGTCCAGGATTCGACGCTCATTGTATGGCCTACGGGGGTATTTCTTACACTAATCAAGGCGCACAACCAGCGCTACTGGCAACCGAAGAGCTCTATACGACTGGGCGACAAAGTTTGGCCATCACACGTGATGGTTCGAATATAATCATCGGCATTAAGAGCGGGCTCCCAACACCAAACAGCAGCCATTCGACGAACAGTAACAACGAAATCCTCACTAACATCATCAGTGAAGCGACGGTGCCAGCCGAGAAGGAGTTGGCGCAACAAGGCGAGATGCTGTTTTTTAACGAAACATTTTCAGGCAATGGCCGCACCTGCTCTTCTTGCCATTTCGAGAGTGATAGTTTTGGATTAAACCCCGAAACTGTTGCTAGCTTGGATGATACACACCCATTATTCGTACACGAACAGAACATCAACACCATAGTCGTTGACAGCATTGGCACCGCGAACCCAACGGGTATGGGTTCGCAACCCAGCGATTTTTGGCTGAGCAATGCTTTATCCGGCTCGATGGGAGGTGAAGCCAAAATCGTAGGAGGGACCCGAAATTCTTATCAGGTGATCGGCGGGCAGGGATTAAATGTGCCAGGCAATATTCTCTCAGACGGGGCTGGCAATACCGCGCGTTTGGTGGCCTTCTTAGAGGGCGATTTACAGACAGGGGGGGCGAACGGTCAGTTTGGTCTTGAATCCTCTGAACATCTCAGGGGTGGCAGGGCATTGATTGTCGCTAATATTAACGGTTTTGATGAGACAGCAAATCTGAGAGCGGTTCCTAGCCTAGTGGGCTCTAGATTAGGCCGCGGCGTTGGCCATAGTCTGATTAATCCCTGGGTGGGTGGAATAATCTCGACGCGAGATGAGTTCAATGAGTTTGCTATAAAACAACATCTAACACGTAGTATAAATAGACAAGAGCATGTCGATTTTCGGCCACTTTCTCAGCCAGAGTCTAGCGCCATCACAGCTTTTATCGCGAATTTATTGCCCACGGACTGGCGTGAGGAAATTGCTGAAGGTTCGTACTCCAGAGTGGTCGGATTTGCATTTACCCAGCAGCAGCGATTAGGCAGTAATTTGTTCTCTTCAATGTGTAGTGGTTGTCACCTCGGAACAGGGGCCGAAGGTGTGTTTGCCAGGGACACAGGAGTATCAAGTCGTCCCGTTAACGTAATTGATGGTTTACCAACAGAACAGACGATCGGAGAACCTGCTAACACTCGATTTTTTGAATCGAGAAATCTCATTAATTTAGTCAACTCGGCCCCTTATTTTCATGATAATTCAGCGGTGACACTTGAAGAGGCGATCACCCATTATGTTTCAGATGAGTTTCGACGCGGAGCCAACATTAACAACTCGCTGAATGACTCAGAGGTTGTTCAAAACCTGGTTGAATTCCTAAAGATGATACGGCCTCTACCGTTTCGGATATCACCGAAGGCCTTGGAATTTGAAAAAGTCCCCACAGATCGTGGCCAATCTGAGCCGCAGAGCTTCGCGCTAACCAATTGGAGTGACGCGCCACTGATGATCTCAGACATTCACATGAAGCCCGATTTGAGTACCAGTCAAGATATTCCAGGGTATAACGAGACGATGGATTTTAGTTTTACGCATGACCCGATTCCAGAAGAAGGTATAGCACCTGGGGACGCGCTGCACTTTGAGGTAATATTTGACCCGTATGATGGTTGGACACACGCAGCTTACTCAAGAGCCTCGATTGAGTTTACACTGATATCTGGCGAGGAGAGCTACGAGGCTGGCACTTATTTGGTCGGCCGCCGAGGTTCACCGATTGATTCAGATCAAGATGGCGTGGATCCACCCGAGGATAACTGCGAGTTGGTGGCAAATCCCTCGCAAAGAGACATGGACAATGATGGGTTGGGAGACGCTTGCGACTTTGATATTGACGGAGATGGGCAGAACAACTCGGTCGATAATTGTCCAACTAGCGCGAATCAGAATCAACGTGACTTTGACCGAGACAATATCGGCGATGCATGTGATGACGATGCCGATAATGACCAAATACTCAATGCCTGGGAACGAGAGCACGGGCTAAATCCATTTGATAGCTCAGATGCTCAAAGCGATCAGGATGGTGACGGGTTTACCGCGTTGCAAGAATTTACTTTTCGCTCAGACCCCAACGAACGTGATGTAGACGACAACAATAACGGTCGGCCAGATGAAGCGGATCGCCGAATCCAATTCACGAGCTTACTACCAGCAATAATGTGGTTCTTGGAGTGATTGAGATGATTTAGGGTTCACGAAATTGAGATTGATTCGTTCTGCTCGTAATGACCGCTTTGGGCGGTGTTGCCTTTGGAGATTAAAATCGTATTTAACATTATTGACCGTCAGTTCAATACTCAGACCGATCATTCTGCGCTGACTTTGCTCGGAAGTAGTTACTGGAGAAATGGACAAAATGATTTGCGATCAACTTACTAGCTCAAAAACGCATATTTTCGACTGGGGTGAAAATGGGACCCGATTGATAATGTGTGACCCAACTTACTTTTAATTTAAGCTTAAGCTAATATCGCTGGGGTATCTTTTTAATCTATTTGTTTTGCCTATTAATATCATAGTAATAAACGATTTTATAATTCATCAGGAAATCATTATGTTGAAGACACCAAGAGGTGAATATTACCAGCGACCAACATTGCACACGTTTCACTCAGAGATAAGGTAGTTGAGATAAGGCAATTAGCTGTATCCGCGACTGAAGCATATTACGTTGATCACAAAGTAATTAAAAAGGTATCTAGCATAATGTGAAGGCCTCTAACGCTGTTGCGTTTGTTTAAGGCCTGAACACAACAATTATTCAACCACAGCTGCTAAAAGCAGCAACAAAGTAAACGGGGTAAACTATGAAATTATTTATGTTGATTACGTTAATAGTCATGTTGACGACAGCAACGGCTTCCTATGCAGCCGCTGACGAAATATCAAAGCCTAAAGGCGCTGCGGGTAGCGGCAAGATGACTGCTGGGCAGGCAAAGTCCAATCAATTTTGGTGGCCGGACCAACTGGATCTTTCTGCTCTACGTGATCACGATGCACGCTCAAACCCTATGGGCGATGCCTTCAATTATGCAAAAGCGTTTAATAAGCTGGATTTGAATGCTGTTAAACAAGATATCAATGCATTGCTTACAACCTCTCAAAACTGGTGGCCAGCTGATTTTGGTAATTATGGCCCATTCTTTATTCGAATGTCATGGCATAGTGCTGGCACGTATCGCACTCTAGATGGGCGCGGTGGCGGCGATGGTGGGCAACAACGATTTAACCCTCTTAATAGTTGGCCTGATAACGCTAGCTTAGATAAAGCACGGCGCTTGTTGTGGCCAGTGAAACAAAAGTATGGCCACAGTCTGTCGTGGGCGGACTTAATGATTTTAGCGGGTAATGTTGCACTGGAAAATATGGGGTTCAAAACTTACGGCTTTGCTGGTGGTCGTGCTGATGACTGGGAACCTGATTTAGTTTACTGGGGCCCCGAACTTGAAATGCTTGCCAGTGACCGCCATCGAAAAGATGGCAAATTAGAACGTCCACTGGGTGCAACACATATGGGTTTAATTTATGTGAACCCAGAAGGCCCCGGCGGCAAACCAGATCCATTGGGTTCTGCTAAAAATATCCGTGTCGCGTTTAATAGAATGGCGATGAATGATGAAGAGGTGGTTGCGCTTGTCGCTGGCGGGCATACGTTTGGCAAAATGCATGGCGCGCACAAGCCTAGTGAATGTGTGGCGAGTGATCCGGGTGGTGCTGAGATTGAAGAGCAGGGCCTAGGCTGGAAAAATAAATGCGGAAAGGGTCATTCTGAAGACACAGTAACCAGTGGCTTAGAAGGTGCATGGACTCAAGCTCCGACACAATGGACCACTTTATATTTACAGAACTTGCTTAATTTCGAGTGGAAGCAAACCCGTAGTCCCGGTGGTGCGATTCAGTGGATTCCAACTGATGAGTCTTTGCATAAGAGCGTACCTGATGCGCATGTTAAAGGTAAATTCAATGCACCCGTTATGACCACGGCAGATTTGGCGCTGAAGTTTGATCCAGAGTACAAAAAAATTGCACAACGTTTCTTAGCAAATCCAGATGAATACCAAAAAGCATTTGCCAAAGCTTGGTATAAGTTGACTCACCGCGATATGGGGCCACGATCACTTTATTTAGGTGCAGAAGTTCCATCTGAAGAGCTTATCTGGCAAGATCCTATTCCGGCCGCTAAAGCTAAGCCTATTAATAGTTTAGCTATTAAAAGGCTCAAAAAGAAAATACTTACTTCTGGTTTAACTGTTTCCGAACTGGTGCGTACCGCTTGGGCTTCAGCTTCAACTTTTCGTGCAAGCGATAGGCGTGGTGGTGCCAACGGTGCTCGTATCGCACTTGCACCGCAAAAAAACTGGGAGGCTAATAATCCGCAAGAACTAGCTAAAGTATTAGCCAAGCTTAGAGAGGTTCAGGCAGACTTTGGTAAAGAAAAGGTATCATTAGCCGATTTGATTGTACTTGGCGGCGCAGCAGCGATAGAACAAGCAGCAAGCGAAGCTGGCTTAACTCTTGAGGTGCCGTTCAAGCCAGGACGCGCCGATACCACTCAAGCTAAAACCGACGTGAACTCATTTGCGTTACTCGAGCCAAAAGCAGATGCTTTTCGTAATTATTTTGATGCCGATGAAGCCTATCGTTCTCCAACAGAAATGCTGATTGATAAGGCTGATCAGTTGAATTTAACTGTGCCAGAGATGACAGTGCTGATCGGTGGAATGCGTGTGCTTGATACTAATGCTGACGGATCTATGCATGGTGTGTTTACGGCTAAGCCAGGCACTTTGAGTAACGAGTTTTTCATTAATTTGTTAGACATGTCGACTAAGTGGAATAAGACTAAAACCAACGGGCTCTATGAAGGTGTTGATCGCGCAACCGGTAAGGTGAAATACACCGCAACACCGGTTGACCTGATCTTCGGGTCAAACTCTGAGTTGCGCGCAATTGCTGAAACTTATGCGTTTGATGATTCTATAGGAAGGTTCGCAAGTGACTTCGCCAAAGCATGGGGCAAAGTCATGCAAGCGGACCGCTTTGATCAAAAGTAATGGATAACGTGTCTCCTTAACTCAATTAAGCCGTGATGCAACCTCATCACGGCTTTTTTTTGGAGTGTGAAAAAAAACACTTATAGTGAGTACCGCGCTCAGAGTTTCATCAACATGTGGTTGCGACAAAATAAAGTAGGTTCGTAAGCGAAGGTAAAGCTTCTTAGCGGGGTTTACGTTTCCATTTTTAGTATCACTGGGAAAGAATCGTGGGGCAGACTGGTAGTTGAAAGTCTGCTTGCGTAACGCGAGGTGCTTTGATAGTTTGTGGATCTCTCATTCTCAATTAATCTAGGTTACTCATGAAAAAACTCTTAATCGCAGTACTCGCGATTCTCGTCGTTGTCGGCATAGCAATGTTTGTGTTCGCAGGGAAGATGGATGAAATAGTTAAAGACGTCATCGAAAAGGAAGGCAGCGCAGCCTTAGGCTCGCCCGTAAGAGTGGGGTCTGTGGTGACAGATCTGACAGATGGTAGCGCAGTTATCAACAACCTTACCATTGAGAATCCAGTTGGTTATAAAGCGAAAAATGCAATCGAAGTGACGTCTTTTAGTGCCGGTGTTGATTATCAAAACATGCTGGTAGATTTGATTGAGATTGACCAGCCGATAATCAATGCAGAACAAATGGGTAGCAAAAATAACTTCCAAGATCTTCTTGATAATATGCCTGCCAGTGCAGAGCAAGAAGATGCCGTAGCCGAAGAAAGTGCCGTAACCGAAGAAGATACCACTGTAATCACCATAAATGAGTTAGCCCTGCGACGTGCTACCGTTAACCTAATTACTAGCGGATTGTCACTTGGTGAGCAGACCATAGAGCTAGGTGATCGAAGTTTTATAATGGATGACTTTGTTTTAAAGGACCTGAGTGGTACTGCAAGTGATATTTCAGACCAAGTTGTACAAAAGCTGACCGCTCACGTATCTGCGCAAGTTGCGATTTATGTTAAAAACGAGATTGGTCAAATTGCCAAAGGCAAGCTTAAAGAAAAGTTGGAAAGCAAAATTA
>JBLHMH010000068.1:0-17277 GCA_047621785.1 Polaribacter sp.
TTCGCTATTCACCGGGTGGTGGCTTGAATAATAAAAGCATTTTGGCCGTCGGTACAGATGCCAAAAAAATGCTTGGCAGAACGCCCAGCTCTATCAAGGCTATTAGGCCTATGAAAGACGGCGTGATTGCTGATTTTAATGTGACCGAGAAGATGCTCAAGTACTTTATTAAGAAGGTACAAGAGAATCGATTTTTTCAGGGTAGTCCGCGCATTATTATTTGTGTTCCCTGCGGCTCTACTCAGGTAGAAAGGCGTGCTATTCGTGAGTCGGCCTACGGCGCAGGCGCGCGAGAAGTGTACTTAATCGAAGAGCCGATGGCGGTAGCGATTGGTGCCAATCTGCCGGTTGCCGAACCGACCGGTTCAATGGTATTGGATATTGGTGGAGGAACGACTGAGGTTGGTGTCATGTCGCTAGGCGGTATGGTGTACAGCACGTCCTTAAGAGTTGCAGGTGATACGTTTGACGAAGCAATTATTAATCACGTGCGACGTAATCATGGATTACTGATTGGTGAGGCAACGGCTGAACGGGTTAAAAAATCTATTGCCACTGCTTGGGATAAATCCGAAGAACGAGAAATGGAAGTTAAAGGGCGCGATATTGCCGAAGGCTTATCCCGTGCAGTCACCTTGAGTAGTAAAGAAATTTACACCGCAATTTCCGATCCTCTTGAATCGATCGTGCAAACTATTAAGCAAGCCCTAGAGCAAACCCCTCCTGAGCTTAGTGCCGATATCGGTGATAAAGGCATGGTGATCGCAGGCGGTGGAGCATTAATGCGTGATATCGACCGACGTTTAATGGAAGATACCGGCTTGCCTGTCGTGATTGCCGACGACCCATTAACTTGTGTTGCAAGAGGCTGTGGCCGAGCGCTAGAAGAAATGGACCATCTAGGAGATGTATTTGCTCACGAATAGTTTATTGCTTGACTAGTGGTTATGGCGGACAATCGTCTGCCAAGCGGTGAGTTGTTTCTTAGGCAAGGCTAAACAAAATTGATGTGGCCTTACTTAAGATTCAACAGACGAGGTTCAACAGATTAATATATTTAGCCTGATTTAACTGGCTAAGGTTGGGTAGAGAGATAGATTGTGCTTAAATCTAAGCATAGAGTTGGGCTGAAACCCCGCTCGGTGTTCGTCATAAGACAGCTTTTGACATGCAAGATCCAACTAGGGTCAAGCTATTAAAACTTAGATTTCAATTGTATTTCCAAACAGATGTCTAATCCTTTTCGTAAAAGTTCACCTTGGTCCCAGTTTGGCATCGTTAGCTTACTAGCACTGAGTTTGACACTAATCGATGCTAATACTAAATGGTTGTTGGGGCCACGCAATGTGTTAGCAGTCGCTATTTCCCCTATCCAGTTTTTAGCGTCAGCACCAACTCGAATAGGCCAAATGTTTGCCAGTGTGCTATCTGCAGAACCTGACATTAAAATTGCCTACGAAAACCTGCGAAATGAGTACTTTCAGTTGAAAGCCGAAACGCTATTGTTACGCACTCTCCAGGACGAAAATGAGGGGCTGAGGGCTTTGCTTGATGCTTCGAAACGACTTAAAGAAAAAATCACTCTCGCTGAATTAATCAATGTCAGCATCGATCGAGACAATCATACTGTTTTGATCGGCCGCGGCTTACGCCATGGTATCTATGTTGGTCAGGCCGTCATCGATGATCAAGGAGTGATCGGACAAGTCACTGATGTGATGCCATTCAACAGCAGTGTCTTATTGATTACCGATCCAGGGCATGCTCTACCAGTGCAGGTTCAACGTACTGGGCTACGAACCGTGGTGTATGGAACCGGAAGTGTGTTTGAGCTGCGAGTGCCATTTTTAAATCAGAACTCAGACATTCAAGTGGGCGATATATTGCTCAGCTCTGGTTTAGGAGGTCGGTTTCCCAATGGCTACCCGGTTGCTCAAGTACATAGGGTTAAAGTCATTCAAGAAGAAAATTTCTTGGATGTTGCAGCGCGTCCAATAGCAAAGTTGGATCGCTCGAACCACGTCTTATTATTGTCACGTGAAAAAGTGAATGAGGGATCCAGTACAGATGTTGAGATCAGTAGTAATGAATAGACGCACAACCTCAGGGTTTAGTTTGTTTTGGGCTATCGCGCTATCGTCCATCGTTGCATTGACCTTGACGATCATCCCGACCCCACAAGCAATATTTTATTTTTGGCCGGACTGGATGGCTCTTATCGTGGTGTATTGGGCTTTAATGGTGCCGGATCGAATTGGTCCGTGGGTGGGTTTTGCCATTGGAACTCTCTTGGAAGTGCTATTCGCCCGCAATTTTGGCGTGCTTGGCTTTGGTTTGGCGATGTTGGCGTTTGCTGTAAACCGTGCTCATTTACAATTGCAAGTGCTCCCCATCGGCCCGCAAATGGTGGTGGTAGGCCTATTCATAGGGTTGTTTAAACTGACTACCGGTTGGCTTTATGGCTTGACCAGCGATTTCACCATCACCACAGAATATTGGTATTCACTGATTGGTTGTATAGTAGCTTGGCCGTTCGTGTTCATTTTATTACAAGAGTTACGTCGTCCAACTCGAACTGCCTAGTGTTCTATTCTGCCTTAACCACGTTTTCTTCCACAACTGCTTTATATTTTAGTGGTTTGATCGCTGCTGCTTTGACAATCATTGGGTCTTCAATGTTTGCTCGGGGGAATTGATGGAACAATTGCAGTTAAAGGATTATCTACGCGAAACAAATTTAATTTATTCGCGATTAATTGCCTTAGTCGTATTGTTAGGCTTGCTGACTTTAGCATTAGTAGGCCGTATTTGGTATTTGCAAATATATCAATACCAGCGATTTGCGGTTCTATCGAAGGACAACCGAGTAAGGGTAATTCCTGTCCCGCCAGTACGCGGCCAAATTTACGATCGCAATGGAAAAGTGCTCGCCGAAAACATTCCTGTTTTTACTTTAGAGATACTACCTACTGAAGTTCGCGACATGGATTCCTTGCTGGATGACTTAGCGCAGATTGTGCGAGTGTCTCCAAATGAGATAAGTAAATTTAAATCTCAGGTCAGGAGGCGCCCCAGTTTTGAAGCTCAGGTTTTAAAGGTAAGTCTAAGCGAAGACGAAGTTGCTCGCTTTGTGGTGAATAAACACCGGTTTATTGGTGCTCAGGTGCAAGCTAGGTTGCAGAGGTATTATCCTTATGCAGGTGAATTGGTGCATGTACTCGGCTATGTAGGGCGCATCAATCAAAAGGAGGCGGCGACCATAGATCGAGCGGCATACAAAGGTACTGATTACATTGGTAAGCTGGGTATCGAGGCACAATATGAGCATGATCTACTGGGCGAAGTAGGCTTCGAGCAAGTTGAAACCAATGCGCACGGCCAGCGTGTAAGGACCCTTGATCGCAGTCCACCTGTATCGGGAGAAGATATTTACTTGAATATTGACGCGGAGTTGCAAGTCAAGGCGCGTGAATACCTTGATGGACGGCGCGGATCAGTAATCGCTATCGAGCCTGCGACGGGCGATGTTTTAGCATTTGTTAGTAATCCAGTTTATGACCCCAACAAGTTTGTAAACGGAATTGATCACCGATCCTATAACACGCTTCGCGAAGACATTGATAGGCCACTGCTAAACCGAGCGTTAAATGGTCGCTATGCGCCAGGTTCAACCATAAAAGGTCTGGTCGCTTTGGCCGGCTTAAGTAATGGTTATAGCGCCAACACATCAGTTTTTTGCCCGGGTTACTTTAAGATCAAGGGCAGTAGTCATCGGTATCGTTGCTGGAAAAGGGTTGGGCACGGTAAGACGTCAATGTTTGAATCGATAATGAAATCATGCGATGTGTTTTATTATCAGATGGCGCAAAACCTGGGTATCGACAAGCTGCACGATTTTCTGCAGCGCTTTGGCCTGGGGCAAAGAACCGGTATCGATTTAGGCGGCGAGCCGTCTGGTTTAATGCCGTCACGTGAATGGAAAAGAAGAGTTCGGGGCACCGCTTGGTACCCCGGCGAAACAATAATTACCGGAATTGGTCAGGGTTATATGTTAGCAACGCCGCTCCAATTGGGCGTAATGACGGCCACTTTGGCTAATCGCGGAAAACGCATAGAACCACGTTTAGTTGACAAGTTGACACATGGTAGTGGCGATAATATTGAACAAGTTGCTGATTTAAAAGGCGGGCTACTGGAGTCAGTTGATCTCCCAGAGGGGCATTTTGCTACGGTGATTGATGCGATGAATGCCGTTGTTCAAAACCCGCGTGGTACCGCTCGTAGATCGGGCATGGATGCTGAATATACAATTGCCGGTAAGACAGGTACTGCGCAAGTTGTGGCAATCGCTCAAGGCGCCAAATACGACGCCTCAAAGCTAAGTGAATTCCAGAAGGATCACGCTTTATTTGTAGCTTTCGCACCCGTTGAAGATCCGAAAATTGCGGTCGCCATTATTGTCGAAAATGGCGGCAGTGGTAGTAGTGTAGCTGCGCCAGTAGCGCGTAAGGTTATGGATTATTACTTGCTTGGGCTAGATGCGAATGCGCCACTACCGGATTCAGGAAAAGCTTCGCAAGGACAACTTGGGTCAGCAGCAAGCCACTCATCACAAACTGATAGCCAACCTGCTAATGGCAGACCAGGGTCTAGAGTAAACAGCATCCAAGTAGAGGGGCAAATCTGATGTTTCGAATTAAAGTTGATTTACCTCTATTGTTTGGCTTATTGACTCTATGTGTTGCGAGTCTAGTGATCCTGTATAGCGCGGGTGGTGAGAGGTTTGGCATTCTTATCAGCCAGTCTCTGCGAATGCTAGTTGCGTTCATTGTTATGATGATTATTGCTCAGGTGCGACCGGATGCTTGGTTTCGCTGGTCGCCGTATATTTTTGCTGTCGGATTAATCCTGCTAACGTTGGTGTTAGTCATAGGTTATACCGGTAAGGGCGCTCAGCGTTGGTTGGACTTGGGTGTGGTTCGTTTTCAACCTTCTGAAATTATGAAAATCGGTGTGCCTATGATGGTGGCTTGGGTGCTCACCCGAAAATCCTTGCCGCCCAGTAATACGACCTTGGTGTTTGCCGCTTTGGTGCTATTAGTCCCATCGGCGCTTATCCTAAAGCAGCCAGATTTGGGAACTACTATTATGATCTTGGCTTCAGGCACCTTAATCATATTCCTTGCGGGTGTTGCATGGCGTAGTATCGCTATCTTGCTACTAAGCGGTGCCGTTGCTGCACCGTTTTTATGGCAGATGTTGCATGTCTACCAGCAGCGCCGAATTTTAACTTTATTCGATCCTTGGTCTGACCCTCTTGGCGCTGGCTACCATAGTATTCAATCTATGATCGCGATTGGTTCTGGAGGTGGTCAAGGAAAAGGCTGGTTAGCCGGCAGTCAATCTCAATTAGAGTTCATTCCTGAAAGGCATACCGACTTTATATTTTCGGTATTTTCAGAAGAGTTTGGATTCATTGGTGTGTTATTTCTATTTGTACTCTACGTCGCAATCACTGGGCGTGGCTTGTACATTGCCTATTACACTAAAGACACATATTCTCGCTTACTGGCGGGCAGCTTATCCATGACGTTTTTTTTCTATGTGTTTGTCAATGTCGGTATGGTATCTGGAATTTTGCCAGTAGTTGGGGTTCCTCTGCCGCTAATCAGTTACGGAGGCACTTCAATGGTGACTCTGATGGCGGGCTTTGGTATCTTGATGGGTATTCACAATCACCGCAGCCTAATGTCGCATTGATCTAGTATTTACAGTCGTTTAATTACCCTAATTAATTGTTATGAAATTTAATTGCCCAGCAAAACTCATTTTCTCGAAAGCAGCCTCTGCGCTAGCTATTAAAACGGTGCTGAGTAGTTTAGTGCTTACCATTTTATGGTCGAGTGCCGCAAATGCGGTCGATATCGATAAGCATCCAAAGTTAATGGAAGTCGCTGATCAGTTGATCGCTGAAAATTATTATTCCCAAGGTGAATTAACAGCGATTTTTGAGAAAGCGGATTTTCAACAAAGTGTGCTCGACGCGATGCAAAGCCCTGCCGAATATAAGCTGACCTGGGGTAAATATCGAAAGATTTTTCTGCAACAAGATCGAATTACGCAAGGTGCTGAGTTTTGGCTGCAATACTTGGCAGAATTAGAAAGAGCTGAAAAGGAATATGGTGTGCCCGCAAGCGTAATCGTTTCAATCATTGGTGTTGAATCCAAATTTGGAAAATACAAAGGTAGCCACAAGGTTTTAGATAGCTTGGTCACTTTGGTTGTTGGCTTTGAGAGGCGTAGCAAGTTTTTTGCGAGTGAGCTTAAACAATTCTTAATTCTTACCAAAGAGAACAAGTTGTTAGCGGATGAAATTTTAGGTTCCTATGCCGGCGCAGTTGGGTTTCCGCAGTTTATTTCCAGCAGTTATCGAAATTATGCCGTGGATTTCTCCGGAGATGGGCTGATTGATTTGATCAATCAGCCAGTGGATGCTATCGGCAGTATTGCCAACTACTTCGTGAGAAATGGTTGGTTATCGGGTCAGCCGGTTACTTCGCTAGCGCATCCCAAAGTGCCCGTTCAAGTTTCTGAGCTGGCCAACAATAAGCGCAAGGTTCAATATAAAGCTGGAGATTTGCGTGCTCTTGGTGCGCAAATTGGTAGCAGTATTAATGATTCCGAAAAGCTAGGTGTAATAGAGCTTAATGCCAGCGAAGTGGTTGCTGAATCAAGCGATAAGAAAACCTATGTTGTGCGCGCCGGCGATACTGCTTGTGAGATTGCTGAGGCCCACTTAGTTGCATGCAAAACCTTGATTAAGCTGAATAAGCTTAAAAATAGCGGCGCGGTTTATCGAGGCCAAGAGCTCAAAGTACCATCAGAGCTACGTGCCGATGTGGCAAAATCACAAGTCAAAACTAAAGCCATCACGAAAACGGTTAGGGTCTCAAGTGATAGTAAGTGGCGTGTGGCAGTAGATAGCGATTCTAAGGCGTTACCAAAAGAAAATGTGATCGAACAAAACGGCGCGCAATTATTACGTTATTTCTTCACCCATGAAAATTTTTACGTCATTACACGCTACAACCAAAGTGTGTTGTATGCGATGGCAGTGCACGATTTGAGTGTGGCAATAACGTCTGCTAAGCAGGACCTTGTTTCTGCTTCAATGGGTAATTTACAATGAAAAATAGTTTAGCGAAAGCGGCTCTTGTAACGCCCTTGCGATTTAGTAGATTACTCACTCAATTGCTATGCTTACTCGGATTTGCCTTTTTCAACCAAGGTTCAGTTGCTAAGGAATCAATTACTGAGAATTTGACCAATACTGAATTGGCTGTGACGTCAAGCTTGGCTGTGCCACAGGTCGATGCAAAGGCTTGGATTCTGTATGAATACAATAGCGGTCGCTGGGTAGCGGGATTGAATGGGGATTTGGTCTATCCGCCAGCAAGTATTACAAAATTGATGACTAATTATGTGGTTTATGAGGCCTTGCAAAGCGGGGATATCACTCTTAGTGACCAAGTAACTATAAGTGAGAAGTCCTGGCGAGCAGAAGGTTCCAGAATGTTTGCCAAGGTTGGCTCAAAGGTAGAGTTACAGCATCTACTTAAGAGCACTGTAATTCAATCGGGTAATGACGCAGCGATAGCGCTAGCGGAGCATGTTGCCGGCAGTGAGTTGGCCTTTGCGCAACGCATGAATCAGGCCGCTGCAAAACTTGATCTGCAGCATTCCAGATTCGTAAACAGTACTGGCTTACCTGATACTGAACATACAATGTCAGCTCATGATATAGCCAAACTAAGCGCAGCAATTATTAGAGAATATCCCAGTTTTTACCGTTGGTATTCCGAGAAGGAGTATACTCACAATGATATTACCCAATACAATCGTAATAAATTGTTGTGGAAAGACAGTAGTGTGGACGGCTTGAAAACTGGGCATACTAATGCCGCCGGGTATTGTTTAGTCGGTTCTGCCCTCAGAGGCGGAGAGCGTTGGATTGCCGTTGTGCTTGGCTCAACAGATGAGCGGACTCGCGAAGAAGCCGTTTTAACCCTATTGAATTTTGCTTACGCCGCGTATAAACCTATGCGATTACTCGATCAGCAAGGGGGGCTGGCAACCGCCAAAGTATATTTTGGTGAAGTCGATGAAGTGTTGTTGCAGGCTGAGAACCAGCTTGACGTAGTCGTGCCCAGAGGACGTGAAGGCGATGTTGTGGTTGACCTCCGGTATAGCCCATATTACGAAGCCCCTATAGAGGTAGGGCAGGCAATGGGCTCGGCTCGCTTGAGTTTGGATGGTAAGCCTCTTGCCGAAGTGCCTATAATTGCAATGAGCACAATTAAATCGGGCGGTCTTTGGAAGCGCATTACCGATTCTGTCAGTCTTAAGTGGCGTGTATTTCGACAAAAGAGATAGATTGCGGATTAGTTTCACTATTTACGACTAAATAAAAAAAGTTTATGACTATTGTTGAAAAAGTTTATGACTATTGTTGAAAAAGTTTATGACTATTGAGAATCCAAAAGACGGCTTTGATCTTATTGAATATCCTTGTGACTATGGTTTTAAAGCTATGTGTAGGGTAGATGTAAATGATTCACAAAGTGCCAGTGATGCGATCCAGCAGCTGGTGTTCCAGCACATTGATCAAAGTGCCTTAATTGAGACACACGTTCATCGGTCTCGAGCTGGTAAATTTGAATCGGTGACGGTAACCCTTAGAATCGACAATCGTGAGTTACTCGAAGCAATCTATAAATCTATTGCTGAATCACCTCGTGTTGTAATGACTCTTTGAATAACTCTCGACAGAACTTTATTACGACGACCTCGTCCAACAAAAAAATCGAAGTTAGTATCTTTGATGAGGTTGACTACCTTAGCGCTCAGTCGGCCATGGCAGGTTTTGCGAGTAATCGGCAAACGGGTGACTTAGATCGTATTTGGTTGCTACAACACCCGCCTATTTATACTCAGGGCACCGCCTGTCAACAAAACACTCTATTGCCGAGTGATATCAGCGTGATAAAAAGTGATCGCGGTGGGCAGATCACCTATCACGGACCTGGGCAGATTGTGATGTACCCAATGCTAAAGCTAAAGGATTATGGCCTAGGTGTGAAAGCACTGGTTTCAGTATTGGAGCAAACGGTGATCGATTTATTGAGCCAGTATCAAATCAATGCAGCGCGTCGTGAAGACGCACCAGGGGTTTATGTTGATCAGGCGAAGATCGCAGCACTGGGTTTGCGTATTAGGTGTGGCACAAGTTATCACGGGCTAAGTTTGAACGTGGAAATGGACCTAAGTCCGTTTAATAATATTGATCCGTGCGGTTATCAGGGCCTACAAGTTACTCAAATGACGGATTTGTTGCCACAGACCAAAGACCGACCTCAAACGCAAGCTATTACTGAGCAGTTGTACAAGGGATTTGTATCGCTAATTTGAGTATGAGTCATTTATTTCTTGGAGCCGTTCGGGTGTGCCGACATCCGTCCACTGCCCAGAATAAACCTCACCTTCAAGTCGTCCAGACTGCGCTAACTCAAAAAATATGGGCGCCAATGCCTGACAGCCACTGGCCAAATTTGTGAACATGGCTTTGTGATATAAGGCAATCCCGCTAAACGTATGACTGTTCGCGTCGGATTCATTACGCTGCAGTAGGGAATCTATTTTAGATAGAGAGAAATCGCCTAACTTATTGTGTGCAGGGTTCTTTACCACGACTAAGCGAGCTAGGCCCGTCAACGGTTTTAATATATTGTTAAAAGGGTAGTCCGTCCATAGGTCAGAATTCACGACTAAAAATGGGTCGCTGCGAATAAGCGGTAAAGCGTGTTCAAGCCCACCCGCTGTCTCTAGGGCACCTGTGTCAGATTCATCGGAGTAATTGATTACAACATCGTATCTTTCTCCGTTGCCTAGCTTTTGACGAATCTGATGCCCTAGATAATCGAGATTAATTACTATGTTTCGAAAGCCTGCTTCGCGTAGACGAATTAAATGATGTTCAATTAGCGCGTGCTCACCTATTTTTAATAAAGGTTTGGGCGTGTTTTGAGTTAACCGCAACATCCGCTTGCCTTGCCCAGCAGCCAATAGTACAACCGTCGTGTCTGATGCTTTATAGTCCATGATTAAACGGTCACCTGCTTATATATTACATTCAGCATAGTTTTAAAGTTTTTGAATTCTGGGTAGATGTCAATGACCTCAATAACGTATTTCTTAACCAATGGTAGGTCGTCTAAATAATGCGCTTTGCCATCTCGATAATTTAGTCGGCAGAAGATCCCTAATACTTTCAAGTGGCGTTGTAGACCGGTAAAGTCAACCCAGCGAATTAAGTCGTCTATGCTAATCGCTAGGCTCGGCAGTTCGCGATCCAGGTGTTCTAGGTATTCTGCCAGCCAGAAGTGTTGCTGATTTCTTGGCCATTCAATATAGCAATCTTTAAATAAAGAGGCGAGGTCGTACGCGACGGGCCCAATGACCAAGTCTTGAAAATCGATCACCGCAGGTGAATTATGCTCCTGAATCATTAGATTGCGGCTATGATAGTCTCGGTGCACCCAAACTTGGGGTTGTTGAGCGAAGGCTTGCACCAGCAAGTCTTTAGTGTCTTGCCATATTAATTCCATCTTGGCATCGAGCTCAATATCCAAGTGACGTTTTAAATACCAGTCATCGAATAAGTTCAACTCTTTGTTTATCAAGGCCGCGTCATAGATTCGTGGAGTGAGCTCGCTAGGGTTTTTTTCAGCGATGATGCCAGTTTGTATTTTGACCAATGCTTTAATAGCATCGCTATATAAAGACTTTGAGTTCGATTCTAGTTCGTTGAGATAGGTTCGATCACCGAGGTCTTCTAACAATAGAAAGCCATCCTCAAGGTTTACTTGATGAATGATTGGTGCATGCACTCCAAGGTCAATTAACGCTCTATCAATGGCAAAAAATTCGCTTAAGGACTCCTTTTCAGGCGGGGCATCCATAACCACATAGCTGGCATTTTCTGTACGCGCGCGAAAATATCGGCGAAAACTTGCGTCTTGCGACGCTGGTGCAATTGATAAAAGAGGCTGGTTTAGCACAACGTCAAGCCAGGTCTTTATTTTTTCGAGTCTTTTATCCATGTGAAATTGAGTTTACCTGTTACTAATGAGCTGAGAGTGCCACTATTCAATATCTGATTTTGGCTAATAATCGGGTTTGAGTGAAGAGTATTAAAAAAAAGTGTTTGCAAGCCCTAAGGGCTTAGCAGTAACCGCATTAATGCTCTATAATCTTTAGATAGAATTATACAGTTCAATCGACCTGAGAGCAGGGTTTGTTGTAGCGTGTGATGCTTGTCGTGATAAACGATTGCATTAACTCCATAAGTTTGCCGTTTGACACGCCAGCATTAAGCGAATAGTTAGATTGATAACGGTTGCTAAAACAACAATCAAATAAACCAACTGAGGAAAGCCTCGATGCTAGACTTTTTGTTACAGTTCACTTCACGCCCCATGCCTATCGCAATCCTTACAAAACAAATTACGCGAATGTCTACTCCAATGTTTAATCGTATGCCGACCAAAAAAAAATCATTTAACTGCCTAACAATACTCGCCATATTTGGCCTTCTGGCTTCAGGCCCAGTCAGTGCTGCTTGTAAAGGTGCAGATTGTGCTTGCCTGCCTTCTGAAATACAGTTTAAGTCTCCGCTTCTTGCTCCCGGAGAAAATGGAAAGTTTCCAATTTCACTTGAAGCCGACGAAGTAGAGGCAGATGGAAATGATGTCGTCACATTGAAAGGCAATGCTGAAGTTTCGCAAGGGCGTCAAGCCATTGTCGCTGATGAATTAAAATATTATAGAACCAGCGAGAGGGTGATTGCGAGCGGTGACGTTGAAATGATTTCGGCCAATGGTGACTACATTGCCAGCCAATCGATCGACGTTCATGTTCCTAGTCAAATAGGCACTCTTAAAACTGCAGAGTTTAAATTGGCCCAGGGAATCACCAGCGAGGCAGGTATTGATACCGTACAGATCGCGTCTCGTGGTTCTGCTGAAACCGTTGAGTTAGAAGGCGAAGGCTTGGTTAGTTTAGAAAATGCGACTTACACCACCTGTAAGGAAGGTGATGATGCAGTTTTAATCAAAGCAGGGTCGTTAGAATTAGATCAAACCTCAGGTGTCGGTAAAGCGCGCAATGCAACTATAAGATTTATGGGAGTTCCGATTTTTTATACGCCGTATATCTCTTTTCCGCTTAACGACGAGCGAAAAACTGGCCTATTAGTTCCAGGTTACGGTAGTGATGAAGAATCCGGTAATATTATCGAGATTCCTTATTATTGGAATATTGCGAAAAATCAAGACGCCACAATTACGCCTCGTTACTACACGGATCGAGGTCTTCAAGTGGGAGCCGAATATCGACGTAAATCACTGACCAGTGATACATTCATTTATGGTGAATACTTGTCTGATGATGAGCAGTTTGGCGCTGATCGCGATTTATTGAGCATTCAACATCGGCAACAATTCACTGATCGAATTAATGGTACAGTGAATTACAACGATGTATCAGACGTTGATTACTTTGATGATTTTAGAAATGACGTTCGCTACTTTAGCGCTACCTACGTTCCCCGTGATGTGGCTTTAAGCTATTCGGGTGAGTTCATTAACGTCCTTGCACGTGCCAACGAATACCAAATTATCGACCCGATTATTTCAGAGGCTAACAAACCGTATGAACGCCTTCCATCTATTTCATTAGGTACTAGATTGCCGGACGGGCCATTTGGCTTGAAGTTTGGACTAGGTGGTTCCTACAATAATTTCTCATCAGATTCGCGCCTCGAAGGCAGCCGAACTGCTGTAAACGGATCACTTGAACTGCCGATCGAAAATATTTGGGGTTATGTTAAGCCAAGAGTGTCCTTATATCACCGAGCTTATGACCTTGATAATGTGGCCGCAGGCGCGGAATCCAGCCCTTCATTCACTGCCCCCATTTTTAGTCTTGATTCTGGTGTGTATTTTGAGAAAAACTCTTCTTGGTTTGGTAAAGGCGCCTTGCAAACATTAGAGCCGCGCTTATTCTATGTTTATGCGCCCGAAGAAGATCAAGATGACGTGCCTATATTTGATACCAGCCAAGTTTCGTTAAATAACTTCAATAATATCTTTCGTGAAAATAGATTCTACGGAGAAGACCGCGTGGGTGATACCAATCAGGTGACAGTCGGCTTAACAACCCGAATGATTGACAGCGAGAGTGGTGAGCAGCGTCTAAAGGCAAGTTTTGGGCAACTGGTTTTGCTTGATGATTTAGAGCAGGGATTACGATCAAACTCGCAAGCAATCGAGTCTGGCTTGGGTGATTTTCTAGCAGAAGTTCAAACTGAATCAGAAGGACCATGGACTACTTATACCTTCCTACAATATGATCATGATTTGAGTGAGATTCGCACAGCTCGGCTTGCTCTTGGCTATAAACCTAAAGACGATAGCCGCAAAAACGTCTCCGTTGGTTACTATTTTTCAAACGGTTTTAGCCGCGATACCGATCAGTTGACTATAAATGCCAATTGGCCTGTTTCTGATCGGTGGCAGTTTTTTGGTTCAGAGCGTTATTCAATCGAAGATTCAGAGAGTCTCGAAACGACTATTGGGCTTGAATACAATTCTTGTTGTTGGAAGTTACGGTTTACTGGCAACGAGCGAATTAATAACCGCGATATAGAAGATAAGAAAACGTCTGTTTTTATTGAACTTGAGCTAACCAGCTTAGGCCGATTTAAAACAGGTATACGATAGTCGTCTTGTTTTGACAGATGTTGGCACTAATCGCCAAGTACTAAAAAAATAAATCTTAACTAACCAGTTACTTCTACTGAGCGATGATCATCCGTGATCTCGCTCATTTGATGAACTCAGGGCCCTCTAATAGTCGATATTCAATCGTGAACGTCTTTTAATACATGACTAAAAACGATGAAAGCGCCCTAGAATAGGTTAAACAATAGAATTAATAGTATGAAAAGTATCAAACTCAATTTCCCCGGTCTGTGGTTAATCACAGCATTGGTATCCGTCCTCGCTTCAGGCGCTGTGGTGGGGGTCGCCTATGCTGGTTTCATGGATCGTGTATTAGTGATCGTCAACGAAGATGTGATTACTCAAACTGAATTCGATCATCGACTGTCGACGGTGCTCGGTGATATCAAGAAAAGCGGTGGAACTAAGCCTGAAGGTATCGAAAAGCAACTATTAGATGGAATGGTTTCTGATCGCCTGCAAATTCAGGAGGCGAAACGCCGAGGCATTACCATCAGCGATAGCGAGTTGGAAAATGCGCTTGCGCGATTCGGTACCAAGCAGGGACTGGACGCGCAGCAACTCGCGCTTCAAGTAGAAGCTCAAGGCCAGTCTTTCCAACGCTTTTCTGAATCGGTTCGGGAATCCCTAATAATTTCTCGTTTGACCGAATATTATGCTCGAACCCGTGTTGTTGTGCCTGACTATGAGATTGATGGATTTATAGCGCAGAATGACATGGGCGATGCTAGCGCCGAATATCAAATCGCCCATATATTAATTAAAGATCCGCAAGCTAATCGCGAGTTGGCAAACCAAGCTATGTCTGAATTACGGTCTGGTTTAAGTTTTCAAGAAGCGGTTAGCAAGTACTCTGAAGCAACTGATGCAGAGGAGGGCGGGTTGATTGGTTGGCGCAGTCTTGATCAATTGCCCGAGGTATTTAGAGAAGCAGTTAAATCTGTTTCAGTAGGTGGTGTGACCGATCTCTTAGAAAGCGCCAATGGGTTCCATATTTTAAAGCTAATTGATTTGAAAGGTGAGCGTGACGAAATCATCCAGAATGAAGTGCGTCATATTTTAATCTCATCGACAACTGATGTGGCAAAATCCCAGGCTGCTAAGAAATTGACGAAAATTCGTCAGCGAATAGTAGGTGGTGAGGACTTTTCTAGCCTGGCAAGACTTTATTCTGACGATTCGGTGTCAGCGGCCACCGGTGGCAGTTTGGGTTGGGTTTCGCCTGGTGAAATGGTTCTGCCATTTGAAGAAACGTTTAAACAATTACCTATAGGGGAGATTAGTCGGCCTGTTTATACTCAATTCGGCGTGCATATCATTGAGGTTTTGGATCGGCGCAAGAAAAACATTACAGATCGGGTGATTCGAGGAAAAGTCGATAATATTTTACGCCGACAGCGAGCTGAACGAGAATTTCAACAGTGGATTCGTGAGCTAAAAGAACAAGCTTACATAGAGCATGTGTCAGAGCCGGCTTAGATTTAGTCATTAGTTTAAATGGCTGGTTTAGATCGGTTGATCTAGAAGCAGATATTAAAAAAGCCAGCTAAATAAACGCTGGCTTTTTTAATATTCAAAGCTTTTAATGGGAGCGCGGACACTTCCGGCTGGATGGGGCTAGATCATCTGACGTTCCTTGATTTCATTCAGAGTCTTACAATCAACACATAGTTCAGCGGTCGGGCGTGCCTCTAAGCGACGAATCCCAATCTCAATGCCACAACGATCACACCAGCCGTACTCATCGTTATCGAGGTGGGCAATAGTCGAATCGATCTTTTTCAAAAGCTTGCGCTCACGATCTCGGTTACGTAGTTCCAAGGACATATCGGTCTCTTGGCTTGCCCGGTCGTTAGGGTCAGGGTGGTTAATGTTTTCGTCCTGCATTAAATGAATAGTCTTTGATACTTCGTCCAGAAGGTTTGCCTTCCATGCGAGCAATATTTGACGAAAATGATCAGACTGCTGCGCGTTCATGTATTCTTCCCGCGCCTTCTCTTTGTAGGGGGCGATGCCATGAATTAAATTATCATTTGTTGAGCGTACTGTCGCCTTCTTAACTACTGCTTTTTTAGCCGCAGGTTTAGCTTCTGCATTTGTCGTCACTTTGTTACCTTTCTGGTCACTTTAGGGATGGGTTTTTTTATAGCTACCGGTTTAAGTTTTGTAAAAGCTACAGCTTTGCCAATCTTCTGAGAGATCTTTTCTTAGTTTCCATGTAGTTAGTCTCTGCGCACTCAATAGTCGAACCAATACTACATTTATAGAAGCTATTTACTGGGCGGGCCGTAATAGGTAGTTAGCTTTAAAAATCAGCCCGCATTTGTACTATAAACATGGCGGTTAATCAATGGGTTAAAGGGTTAATTCTGATGATTTAATCATATTTAATTATCCAAGCCTGCCGGGCTAAGTAATTACTCCTACTTATAATAGAAAATCGTCTGCATAAAAGGCATCGCGCTTTCAGCTTGTCAAAGATATAAGGCGTCTTGCTTTTAGATATAATTATCTGTCAAAGCACGATCCTACCCCGAGCCAACACTCCAGGCACACCTAATTCCGCTATTGTTTTGACAATGACGTAACTTGACCTGATCACCCGACAATGCAAATAATGCTCGGTTTAATAAGGTTTCTTAGTGCATGACTGTCACTACAACTAGGCGCAGCAGGGAGTCCTTTTAAGAAGTTTCTAGAGACTTATTTTTAAAAGTTGAATTTACTCAATTTGACCAAATATATGAGCTTCGGATTTTCCCAATATAATTGAAGCTTATGCTTAGACCTTAGTCGCAACTTGCTGTATTATCGCGACCCATTCGGGGGCTAGGCTGAAAGAGTTTGATCTTTATGCTGGGCACCCTGCATTTTTGAATCGTATTTATCACTAACCTAAACGCGAGCCCTCAAAGGCTGGCGTTTTAATCACAAGCTGTAACAGGCTGTCGCTATTGAGAGACCCACATGGTTGACCTATCGAAATATAGAAACATTGGTATCTTCGCGCACGTTGACGCGGGTAAAACTACCACCACTGAACGTATCTTAAGCCTAACCGGTAAGATTCATAAAATCGGTGAAGTTCACGATGGTGAAGCTACTACTGACTTCATGGAGCAAGAGCAAGAGCGTGGCATTACTATTCAATCAGCAGCGACCAGCTGTGAATGGCATGGACATCGCATGAACATCATCGATACTCCAGGACACGTAGACTTCACGGTAGAAGTTTATCGCTCTTTGAAAGTACTTGATGGCGGCATTGGTGTTTTCTGTGGTTCAGGTGGTGTAGAGCCTCAATCTGAAACTAACTGGCGCTATGCAAATGATTCAAAAGTTGCACGTGTTATTTTCATCAACAAACTTGATCGTATGGGCGCTGATTTTTATCGTGTTGTAGATCAAGTTGAAACGG
>JBLHMH010000069.1:0-17085 GCA_047621785.1 Polaribacter sp.
TTGAGCCAATGATGTATTTGAATCATTTTGTCTAATTCGTCCTTCATTCCAGTTATTAATCTGTAATGCAATCAAAATCCCAATCACGACTAAAATAATTTCGCCAACTGCATATTTTAAATACTTTGCCGGTTTATTTTTTCCCATAAGGTCGTAACGTATTTTTCTAAATAAACTTATCATTGCTTAGCCGTTAGTTATCATAAAGGACAACGTGTTCGTGGATTTTTATTAATTTAAAAATAGATCTCGCCTCATTTGTTCCATTTTTATCTCACGGTTATATCATTGAAGGAGCGAAAGTCGGCTATTTTTCGTCTATTAATCACCGTTTTCAAATAACTCAGAATTTAAAATACACGTCTCCCGCCGTTGCACAAACCAGTTTTGAATATTGCTGTTGCTACGAGCTCTTCAATACATGCAATGCCCGAGGTTGAACAACTATAGATCGCCCAAGGAGTCGTACAGTCAATTTCATCGACCGTCTCCATTGTGCTAGACACGCCAGTTCAATCAACGTCCCATGACAATCTGCAAATGGCACTTTTGAGTCATTGCTCTCTCACAGCAATCAAATTAAAATAAAAAAGTTTGTTTGCCAAAACAAGCTAGAATAATTGATTGTTGTATCATTCAACTCCCGACTCTTTTACCACACGATAAGTAGTAGATAAACACCATGAAAAAGTTACTAAGCCTTAATCTTGCCGCTTTAGTTTTGTTAGCCGCTTGTACCGCTGCTCAGCAAAAAGATGATTATCTTGAGGTTTCAAGTGCCGTTTCACTAAGCGATGGTGCAATGGTAGTTACTGCCAATCCGCACGCCAGTAAGGCTGGCGCCGATGTGCTGCGCCAAGGCGGTTCAGCAGTGGATGCTGCGATTGCGATAGAAGCGGTTTTAAGTTTGGTGGAACCGCAAAGCTCGGGTCTGGGCGGTGGAGCATTCATGCTTCACTTCGACAATAAAACCAATAATTTAGCGGTTTATGATGGCCGTGAAATTGCTCCAAAAAGTGCTACGCCAAGGATGTTTTTAACCGAGGCCGGTGAACGCATGCCTTACTTTGATGCCAAGCACAGCGGCATTTCAAGCGGCGTGCCGGGCATGGTATCCATGCTCAAGCTGGCTCATCAAGATCATGGCAAGATTGCTTGGGGGCCTCATTTTGACTACGCGAAGAGACTGGCAATCCAAGGTTTTGTGATTTCACCACGCCTTGCCGGCATGATCACGCGCATGAGTAAGTATCTACCAAAGACAATTGAAGAAGGGCCAATAGATGCCTACCAATATTTTTACGATGCGGCCGGTGAGCCCTTGCCGGCAGGTCATCTTCTGAAAAACCCTAAGTACGCGGCTGCGCTTGATCTAATTTCCGCAGATCCAGATGCGTTTTACAATGGGCCATTGGCTGAAGAAATTGTAGCAACTACTAATCAAGCTCCGCGCGCTAGTGGTATGAGTTTGCAAGACCTTAGTTCTTTTGAGGCTGTAAGGCGCAGCGCTCTTTGTTCGCCCTACAAAGGTTTACAAGTATGTGGGCCGCCCCCGCCTTCTTCATGGTTAGCGGTTGCTATGATATTGGGTATTCTTGAAAACGGCCCTGCTTTTTCAGAAGGCGGTGCAGATGACCCGAGAAACTGGAGTTTTTTTGGTGAAGCGCAACGCTTGGCATACGCTGATCGTGATCGCTATGTGGCTGATGCCGATGTTGTAATAGTGCCCGTCAAAGGATTGCTGCATCAAGATTATCTAGCGCAGCGCGCGACAGAGCTTTCTAGAGATGCAGCAAAAACTAAAGTTGTACACGGTGATCCATGGTCTTTCGTCAATGACTTACCCATTAGTCGCGGCGTTGATGCTACTAATGATGTCGCCGGCACTAGCCATTTTGTGGTAGTCGATCGGCAGGGCAACGTGGTGTCGATGACGGCCAGCGTTGAAAGTATTTTTGGTTCTAGTCGGATGGCCGGTGGAATGTTTTTAAACAACCAATTAACTGACTTTTCATTTCAGCCTACCGACGCCCAAGGCGAACAGATTGCCAACGCGGCCGCAGCTGGAAAGCGACCACGCTCTTCCATGTCACCAACCATTGTATTAGACCAGAATAGTGAATTTTATATGGCAACGGGCTCTCCCGGCGGTAATTCAATTATTGCTTACACAGCCAAAACCTTAGTTGGTGTTTTAGACTGGGGTCTTAGTGCACAGCAAGCTGTCGAATTGCCGAATTTGGTGGCGCGTGGAGATCAGGTTCGCATTGAGAGTGAATTGGCCAGCCAAGAGTTGATTGATGGTCTGCGCGCCTATGGTTTTCAAGTCAAAGAGTCTGCAGGCGAAAATTCAGGGCTGAGTGTGGTTTTGCGTAAAGCTAACGGTGAGCTTGAGGGCGGCGTTGATCCGCGCCGCGAAGGTATTATAGAAGCCGTTCAATAATTTTATTGAAGAGGCTTATTATGCAAATGCATGGTGACAGGAGATTTCCAGCGCTTAATTCGGGATTAAGGAGCTTAATCAGAACTCAATTTGTTTTGCAGGCTCTTAACCGAAGCATTTAGCAAAACTAAGGAGCTTGATCGTGAGAGGTGGTTGTTGAGTTATGATGCGTCCATAGCCTGCTTCTGCGGCCTCCCTTTTTAATATAGAGTAATCAACAATGACGAATCCTACCGAAGATAGCGTGTTTGAGTCCGCTAAAAAATTGTCTCCACGACGTAATTCTACTGACGCAAACAACGTTGCCGGGCTTGCGGCAGAGCAATTAAAGCATTTTAATATTGAGGTAGACGGTGATCTAGGGCGGGCCTTACTCGCTACCGTCGAGCGCGTTTATGAATGCCAAGGTAATATCGAATTGATGTGGCAAGAAACCCAAGCGGGTATGCACGCACTCGATTCAACTGAAAAAACAGCATTATTTAATGCCAAAAAATTCCTATCGTTTCAATTGGCTAAGGTATTGGACACCTTGCAAAACCCTTTTAGAGCGACCTACCAAAATTTGGGCTATAGCCAATCTACGTTAAGTGCTAAATCGGCCTACCCGATCTTTGATAACGTCAACGCTATCTTCTCGGCCACCCCGGTGATCACGCGTACCGCCACTTATATTTATGCCTGTGCAGAGTGGATTAGCGACGCGTTTGAAGGCAAAGAGATGATGCTGGATATTTACTCCAGACTTTTAAATCCCACGTCAATATCGCTCGCCAACCATATAGTAGATATTGAAACAGGGCCTTATGCAGGCGAATACTTAGCTTGGAATTTTAATAGTGGTATGTCGGCTATTGATTCGACCTTGTCACACGTTCTAGGGCATGAAGATATTATTATCGCTAGCCAAAATATTTACGGTGGTGCACATCAGTTAATTCATGATTGGTATGCTAAACCATCCAACCTCAACATTGCGGTGCGACAGTTCGCGGGTGAAGGTACTGAATCGTTTATTAAAACCCTGGCGCAAGTGAAAGATGAATTTGCCGATCGTTTAGCTGCCGGCAAACAAATTTACCTCTATCTCGAGTCACCTTGTAATCCGCATGGCTACGTTTTAGACGTTCCTGAGCTCTGTCGTTTAGCTCATGAGGAAGGCATTAGGGTTATTCTCGACGCCACTGTAGGGACACCTTTTCTGCATCAGCCCTTACAACGAGAAGATGCTTCGCAAAGGCCTGACTTTGTGATTCACAGTTACACTAAGGACCTTACCGGCACCGGTTCGTGTATTGCCGGTTGTGTAATTGCGCGCAATGAAGATATGTTTATTCCAAAAGGCATGCCTGGATGGGATAACACCATGTTTTGGAATGTCTATTATATTAAGGGCGCATTTTTGAACGCTGACACTGCTTTTGAAGTGATGCAGGGTATGCGCACCTTAGAAGTACGCATGTTGAAAAAATGCATCACTACCCAGATATTTGCAACGTTTATGGATTCACACCCCATGATCAAGGTGAACTGCAACGGATTAGCGACGAACACTAACCGAGCGCTGGCAGAAAAAGTATTATTTTTAGGTATGCCAGCGGGGTTGTTTACAGTGGACATGGGCGCTGATATCCCATCAGACGCATTCCATCGCTTCTTCGATTGCTTAGAGCCTGCCTTCTCACATATGATTAGCTTGGGCCAAACCAATTCCATTGTTAGTTGCCCAGGGCTTACCACTCATTCAGAATTAAATCCGGAGCAACAACAAGAAGCTCAAATATTTCCGACCACTATCCGGTTTGCGATGGGGATCGAGAACCCTATGGACTTGATAGAGCATATTGTTCATGCGACCAAGCTGTCGATAGATCAGGCCATACCTGATTTTTCATCTCAATTTATGTCGATTGAAGACGCGCGTACAATGGCACGTGAAATCTATATACAGATGCATCAGCGCTATGCGCAAGCAGTGATCTAACCAGCAGTGATTTAAAGAGAACCACATGTCCGACACATTTATTAAACACCTTAAGCAACAAATCAGTGATGTAAAATATGCTGGTTTGTATAAGGATGAACGCGTAATTGTCAGCGCTCAGCAGGCGCAAGTCGAGGTTGATTCTGGTGAGTCAGTGCTCAATTTTTGCGCGAATAATTACTTAGGCTTAGCAAATCACCCAGCTCTTATAGACGCGGCCAAACAAGGCCTCGATGAGCATGGTTTTGGCATGGCATCAGTACGATTTATCTGCGGTACGCAAGATATCCATAAAACCTTAGAAGCCAAACTGAGTGCGTTTTTAGGAACCCAAGATACTATTTTGTATTCTTCGTGTTTTGATGCCAATGCTGGGTTGTTCGAAACCCTATTAGGCCCTGAAGACGCGATTATCTCCGACGCGCTTAATCATGCCAGCATTATTGATGGCGTGCGGCTGTGTAAAGCCAAGCGGTTTCGGTACGCTAATAATGATATGTCGGAATTAGAGACGCAATTAGTCGCCGCCGGTGCAGCAGGGGCTCGCTTTAAACTGATTGCCACTGATGGCGTATTCTCAATGGATGGTGTGATCGCGAATCTAAAAGGCATTTGTGATCTTGCTGATAAATACAATGCAATGGTCATGGTTGATGATTCGCACGCGGTAGGATTCATTGGTGCAAACGGTCGCGGTTCGCATGAGTACTGTGGTGTTATGGATCGAGTAGATATTATTACCGGCACCCTAGGTAAAGCCATGGGCGGTGCCTCTGGCGGTTTTACTTCTGGCAAAAAAGAAGTCGTTGAATGGCTTCGTCAACGCTCAAGACCTTATCTTTTTTCAAACTCGCTCGCGCCGGCAATCGTCAATGCGTCAATTCGAGTTATCGATTTGCTAGCGGATGGAGATGAACTTCGCGATGCAGTTAAACGCAATAGCACCCATTTTAGAAAACGCATGAGCGAAGCTGGCTTTACCTTAGCCGGTGCCGATCATGCGATTATTCCGGTGATGTTAGGTGATGCTAAATTAGCCGGCGAGATGGCTGCTCGTATGTTGCAAGAAGGCGTCTACGTAGTCGGTTTTTCCTTTCCTGTAGTGCCGCAAGATAAGGCTCGAATTCGAGTCCAAATGTCAGCAGCGCATAGCGTCGAGCAAGTCGATTTTGCGATCGATGCGTTTATTCGAGTTGGTAAACAAATGAGTGTAATTTGATTAGAGGTTGTTTATGAAAGCATTAGCAAAACTACATGCCAAGAAAGGCATCTGGATGACCGAGGCTGAGATACCGCAAGCGGGCCCCAATGATCTTTTAATAAAAATTCGCAAAACTGCTATTTGCGGTACCGACATGCATATCTATCAATGGGACGAGTGGTCGCAAAACACCATTGCGGTACCAATGATTGTTGGCCACGAGTATGTCGGCGAAGTGGTTGGCATGGGCCAAGAAGTGCGTGGCTTCGAGATGGGTGACCGCGTTTCTGGTGAAGGTCATATTACCTGTGGTCACTGCCGAAACTGTCGTGCTGGGCGCAGGCATCTATGTCGCAACAGCGTGGGTGTAGGCGTCAATCGTCAGGGCGCATTCGCCGAGTTTTTGGTGATACCTGCATTTAATGCATTCAAAATTCCAGACAATATCAGCGATGATTTAGCCGCAATATTTGACCCCTTCGGTAATGCCGTGCATACCGCTCTGTCGTTTAACTTAACCGGCGAAGATGTGCTTATTACGGGCGCAGGCCCGATTGGTATTATGGCCGCTGCGGTTGCTAGGCATGTAGGCGCACGCTTTGTGGTAATTACCGATGTTAATGATTATCGATTAGAGCTCGCAGCTGAAATGGGTGCTACCCGTACTGTCAATGTGATGCAGGAGGACTTGAAATCAGTAATGAACGAACTCGGCATGGCCGAGGGTTTTGATGTCGGCATGGAAATGTCCGGCGTGCCGTCAGCCTTCTCAAGCATGTTAGAGAATATGAATCACGGCGGTAAGATCGCCATGCTCGGTATACCACCGTCAGAAATGGCTATTGATTGGACCAAGGTTATATTCAAGGGGCTAGAGATCAAAGGTGTATACGGTCGTGAAATGTTCGAGACTTGGTATAAGATGGCCAGTCTTATTCAATCCGGCCTAGACCTAAGTCCAATGCTCACTCACCAATTCCCAATCGATGAATTTCAAGCCGGATTTGAGATGATGGAGTCTGGCAAGAGCGGCAAGGTTATTTTAGATTGGTCGAGCGCCGCTTAGATATTTCCTCAAAGGTCAATTAGTACGCTGAGTCATGATCATTGCGAAGCAGGCCTTAAAAACTATATTCGATGGTCTGAGCTGAGCCAAAAGAGCGATCAGCTAAGTAATCTTCGATTCCATACAACTGCGTCAGACACGTATTTGAACTGCCAAAGGCAGCCCGCAGGGAGAGGTCCAGGGATGGAGCGAATAGATATGTCAGCTTTTATGAACCTTGACTATCTCACATATCAAACGTGCAGTTACTTTGGCCGTGCTTTTATCGATATTAAATTGATTGTTTTCCACTTTAGGCTACCTCTCGTTTGGCTACTTGCTTACCATTTTGCCAAATCTGCCGTGGCCGATAAAAGTTTACCCCATAGGCTAGTTCTGCAGGGTGTTCGATGTTCCACAGCAACAGGTCGGCTTTATAACCGGCTTCAATTCGACCGACTTTGTTTAAACCCAAGGCTTTTGCGCCGTTTATAGTTGCACCCTTGAGTGCCTCGAGCGGCGTTAGTCCAAATAATACACAGGCTTGATTCATGGCGTATAACAATGACGCAATTGGCGAGGTGCCAGGGTTGAGGTCAGAGGCAACTGCCATCGGGATATTGTGTTCTCGCAGGGCTTGGATTGGTGGTTTACGGGTTTCATTCAAGCAGTAATAAGCGCCAGGCAGTAAAACAGCCACGGTATCTTTTAAAGCTGCAACATCGTCAGGGTGTAGATATTCAATATGGTCGACCGATAGGCAATTATATTTCGCCGCGGTTACAGCGCCCTTTAAATCACTGAGTTGTTCGACGTGACCTTTGATCGGCAAGCCAAATTTCTCTGCGGTTTGAAATACCTGCTCACATTGTTGTGGCGTAAAGCCAATGCCTTCGCAGAATACGTCGACTGCATCGACCAGACCTAGAGCTACCGCTTCGGGCATTATCACAGTGCAGACATGATCAATATAAGCCTGCTGACCATCGGTGATTGATTGATACTCCGGCGGTACTGCATGCGCTGAAAGAAGAGTGGTTTTAATCGTTACTGGGTAGGCTTGTTCGAGTGATTTTGCGACCCGCAACATTTTGATTTCAGATTCTTTTGTTAAACCGTAACCGGACTTAATTTCCAGTGTGGTCACTCCTTCTTCAAGTAGCCGTTCTAATCTAGGTGCCGCCTGGGCGAATAATTGCGCCTCACTTAAAGCCCGCGTTTGCTTTACTGTAGAGACAATGCCCCCACCTTTTTTGGCGATGTCTTGATAGCTTTCGCCTTTCAAGCGCCATTCAAACTCCTCTGCTCTATTGCCACCAAAAACAAGGTGAGTATGACAATCGACCAAGCCGGGGGTAAGAATTGCGCCCTGAGCATCGTAGCTTTGTTTTGCCGCCGCCGCTGGATATTGCGATTTCCAATCATCGCTACAACCGGCGAACACTATCTCCGCATCTTTGATTGCCACAACGCCGTTATCGATTTGCCCATAGTCCGATAATGACTCGCTTAGGCTTACGAGATTTGCGTTTTTAATTATCCAATCAAATTCTATGGTCATGTGGTTACCTTAAGGGCCTTTGATTAAGAAGGGCCGTTGATTAAGTCTAAATTGTCGCAGTAATGCTTGAAATACAGCCAAGTGTTTTTGCAGGATTAGTTTACTTGTGTTAACTTGTATATACAAGTTCAGCTATCGTCTGATTGGCCTTACGCCATTCAAAAAATTACTTTATGTTGCAGCCTAGATACCAAGTTATAAAAAACCATCTGCTTGAGCAAATCAAAGCGGGTGTATTGGTGCCTGGTACTAGAGTCGCTTCTGAAAATCAATTGTCCGAACAGTTTCAGGTCAGCCGAATGACAGCGCGCCGAGCTTTAGAAGAGCTATCGGATGCTGGGTTTCTGTTTCGTAGTCAGGGCCTTGGTACCTTTATCGCCGATGCTCGACCGATGAGTTCGATGTTAGAAATTCGTAATATCGCCGATGAGATAAGTGACCGCGGGCACCAGTGTACGCAAAAAGTACTGAGCCAAGAGTCAGTTTTGGCCAATCATCAGCAAGCAAGTTGGCTGGGTGTGAAAGACAAGTCAGAGATATTTCATTCTTGCATCATCTACTTCGAAGAGGGTTTCGCCATTCAATATGAAGACCGGTATATAAACCCTAAGTTAGCGCCAGACTATTTATCCCAAGATTTCACCAAGGCTACGCCCAATCAATATCTGTCACAGGTAGCGCCGTTAACCGAAGCTGACCATATTGTAGAAGCCGTAACCGCCGATAGCTTGGTTGACAAAGAAGTGCTGCTGCAGATGAATATGTCTGCGTCTAGCCCTTGTTTAAAAGTAAGTCGACGTACTTTTTCAGAAAAAGGCATCGTTAGCGTTGCCTCGTTAATACACCCAGGTGATCGATATCGTCTAGGTGGCCATATAAAAACCACGTAACCAGAAAATAAATTATGCAAGATACTAATAAAAATGACCTGAACCGTCATGACCCAAGCAGAGTCATTAAAGCGCCCACTGGTACAACCTTGAATGCAAAATCTTGGATGACCGAGGCGCCCCTACGAATGTTAATGAACAATCTAGATGCCGAGGTTGCTGAGCATCCGCAAGACTTGGTGGTTTATGGCGGGATCGGCAGAGCGGCGCGCAACTGGCAGTGCTATGACAAGATTGTAGAGGTGCTGATGCGTTTGGAAAATGATCAAACGCTGCTAGTTCAAAGTGGTAAGCCTGTTGGCGTATTTGAAACGCATGAAAATGCGCCCCGAGTACTAATTGCCAACTCAAATTTAGTTCCGCACTGGGCAAACTGGGAGCATTTCAACGAATTAGACAAACTAGGTTTGATGATGTACGGCCAGATGACCGCCGGTTCATGGATCTATATTGGTTCGCAAGGCATTGTTCAGGGAACCTATGAAACTTTTGTTAGTATTGCCAAGCAACACTTCAATGGCGATGCCAAAGGTAAGTGGGTGCTAACCGCGGGCCTGGGTGGTATGGGTGGTGCGCAACCGTTAGCGGCAACCATGGCGGGTTTTTCTATGATCGATGTAGAGGTCGATGAAAGCCGCATCGACTTTCGAATTAACACGCGCTACCTAGATAAAAAGGCGACTTCATTGGACGAGGCCTTATCAATGTTGGAGGTTGCACAGGCAAGCGGTGACGCAATTTCGATAGGTTTGTTAGGCAACGCGGCCGATGTTTTTCCTGAATTAGTTAAACGTGGCATTACTCCAGATGTGGTTACCGACCAAACTAGCGCGCATGACCCTCTAAACGGTTACTTACCGAAAGGTTGGACTATGGCGCAAGCCGCCGAGACTCGTCGCACCGATGAAGCTGGCGTTGTAAAAGCAGCCAAGCAATCTATGGCTATACAGGTACAAGCTATGTTGGACTTGCAAAGTGCAGGGGCAGCTACTCTCGATTATGGTAATAATATTCGCCAAATGGCTTTAGAGGAGGGCGTTGAAAATGCCTTTGATTTCCCTGGTTTTGTGCCCGCTTATATTCGGCCTTTGTTTTGCGAAGGTATTGGCCCATTTCGTTGGGTTGCGTTAAGTGGTGACCCTGAAGACATTTATAAAACTGACGCCAAGATAAAAGAACTGATTCCGGACGACCTCCATTTGCACAATTGGTTGGACATGGCGCGTGAGCGGATTCAGTTTCAAGGCTTACCGGCAAGAATTTGTTGGGTCGGTTTAAAGGATCGTGCTCGATTGGGTTTGGCATTTAATGAAATGGTTAGAACCGGCGAATTAAGCGCCCCAATAGTCATTGGTCGTGATCATCTGGACAGTGGTTCCGTGGCATCTCCGAATCGTGAAACTGAGAGCATGTTAGATGGTTCTGACGCTGTGTCGGATTGGCCTTTACTGAACGCCATGTTGAATACCGCAGGAGGCGCGACTTGGGTTAGTTTGCACCACGGCGGTGGGGTCGGCATGGGCTTTAGCCAACACTCTGGAGTTGTTATTGTCTGTGATGGTACCGACGATGCAGCGAAGCGGGTTGGGCGAGTTCTGCGTAACGATCCGGCCACTGGCGTGATGCGCCATGCAGATGCCGGCTACGACATTGCGATCGACTGCGCTGAGCAACAAGGCTTAGATTTGCCTATGTTAAACACCCCATCACTCTCTACTTTATAGGCATTCACAATGAAGACTCTAGTTATTAATCCAGGGCAAATGACCCTAGCAGACTTACGCGAAGTAAATCGCCATGCAGTAAAAGTTAGTTTAAATCCAAGTTGTCACGAAAATATTGATCGAGCAGCGGCTATCGTAGCCGACGTCATCGCCAATGATCGAACAGTATACGGCATCAACACTGGTTTCGGTTTGTTGGCCAATACCAAAATCAAAGCCGATGAATTAGAAGTATTACAACGTAGTATTGTGCTATCTCATGCTGCCGGCATCGGCAAATTTATGAGCAAAGCCACGGTACGCGTGTTGATGGTTCTCAAAATCAATTCCTTGGCGCGGGGCTATTCGGGTATCCGGCTATCAGTAATTCAAGCGCTGATAACTATAGTCAACAGCGAAGTCTATCCGGCGATTCCGCAAAAGGGCTCGGTAGGTGCATCAGGTGATCTAGCGCCGCTTGCGCACATGAGCGCGGTGTTACTAGGTGAGGGTGAAGCGATTCATCACGGAAAACGAATTAGCGCACGCGAAGCATTAAAAGTTGCTGGCTTAGAGCCGATTGTATTGGCGCCCAAAGAAGGCTTGGCCTTATTGAATGGTACCCAAGCCAGCACCGCGTTTGCGTTGCAGGGTTTGTTTAATGCAGAGAACTTGTTAAAGGCCGCAACCGTAATCGGAGCCAGTTCGGTGGAAGCCGCGCTAGGTTCTAGAGTTCCGTTTGATGATCGAATTCATCAGGCACGCGGACATCAAAGCCAAATTGACATGGCATTCGCTTATCGAGAGCTACTGCAAGAATCTGAAATTGGCGCAAGTCACTTAGACCATGATTCAGGCTGTGAAAAAGTACAAGACCCTTATTCCTTGCGTTGTCAGCCGCAGGTGATGGGGGCTTGCCTACAGCAGATTCGTTTTGCCAGTGACGTATTGCTAACCGAAGCCAACGGCGTATCGGATAACCCGCTGGTATTTGCCGATCAAGGAGACATTTTGTCGGGCGGTAATTTTCACGCAGAACCAGTTGCGATTACCGCTGATATATTGGCAATCATACTGTCTGAAATAGGTGCTTTGTCAGAACGCCGCACGGCACTATTGATTGACACTAACCTTAGTGGCTTGCCTCCGTTTTTAGTTGATAACGGCGGAGTCAACTCAGGCTTTATGATCGCCCAAGTCACCAGCGCGGCTTTAGCCAGCGAGAATAAAAGCTTGGCACACCCAGCGTCAGTCGACTCATTGCCAACCTCAGCGAATCAGGAAGATCATGTGTCAATGGCGACCTTTGCTGCACGTCGACTTAAAGATATTTCGGAGAACGTGGTTGGTATTTTGGCTGTGGAATGGTTAGCCGCCAACCAAGGTCTTGATTTTCGAGCGCCACTGAAAACCAGTGTCCCCTTGGAGAATGCCAAAGCGATATTAAGAGCAAAGGTGGCTTTCTATGATAAGGATCGTTATTTCGCTACAGATATCGAAGACGCCGCGTCAATGATCCAAAATGAAGATTTGGCGCACATCATGGACCAATCTATCTTGGGCTTTTAGTTATAGAGCCTGCTCAATTTTGAGCGCTATTCAAGTTCGAACTGCTGTTGCATAAACATAAAAACCGCCTGTTCATAAACATCGCGGTTTTCTCGTTTACTATACCTATGACCTTCATTTAGGGCGTTCATATACCAAACCTGATCGCCCTGTTGTCGCAGTGCTGAGACAATTTGCTGAGATTCTGTAAAAACTGAAACATTTCAGGGTCACGCTCATCACCGTATTCGGGGCGGCGTAGGTCGCGGCGATAGTCTTGGGTGTTTTCTAAGAAGCTAACGAAATTGCTGATTCCGACAACATCTACCGCCCCTCGCAGGCGGTAACTATAGTGCACCGCGCTAGCTAAGGACATATAGCCACCATAACTGCGGCCAATGACTATTGCTCGATTTTGGTCTAAGTCTGCTTGGGTGGTTATCCAATCCAATAAGGCGCCTATATCTTTAACCGAATCTTCTCGTTTGTAGCCGTTGTCCAGGCTAACGTATTGGCCGCCATAGCTCGCTGACCCTCTAACATTGGGCGCGATTACCGCGGCCCCAAGTTTGGCTAACCACAACTGAAAAGTACTATTGAAATTTGGTCGGTGTTGGCTTTCTGGACCACCATGAATATACACAATCACCGGCATCAGCTTCTGCGGATCAATCGTTGGCTTATAGATAAACGCTGGTATTTCTCGTAGGTGCGCCTTGTGCTTCATCAAAGCTGGGATAAGTGAATAGCGTTGGTGAAATGAATTCTTGCGCGTTCAAGCCACCGACTTGACTGGTCGTCCAGCGGCGTAAATCACCGTGCCTTAGTCTATTGCTGGCGAGTTCAAGGACGTAGGCATCACTCGGGCTATTCGCCGTATCCAAGCTTAGAGCCAACTGTTTGCCATCGGGGCTGAAGCCCATGCTGCTGAGGGTGCCAAGTGGTATGTCAGACACCTTTTCATACTTTGCATCTGCGACACTAGCGCGAAAAACCGGCCTTTCCCCGCTCTCGGTGAGTTTAAAGATTAGCCTCTTACTATCTTTGGGTGTGGCGAATTTATTAACGTTGGCACTGATTAAATAAACTTCGCTGACCCCGCCCGCGTAAACTGAAAATGCGATACGTTCTCGGGCTCTGCTGATTTCCACCAAGTCGACATCCCAGTTAATGTCGTGCGAGATCACCACGTGTTCGTCTTGGTCTATGCGCTGGTAGGCAAGTTTTGCGTATTCATTGTTCGCGTCGGTAAGAAAATAGTAACCCTTAGTGCGTTTGTCGAATGCGACAGCTTAATTCACCGATGGTTTTTGCGGTGAACCCCGTAGCAGCTTTAGTTGGCCAGTTTTAATGTCGAGCAAGTGCATCCGAGAGTCGGTTACGTTAATGTATTGCTGAACCAGTAATTTACTACCGTCCGAACTCCAATCGCCAGTTGGCCACCAACTGCCATCAGATGCTTCAAGCAACATCCTGCTATTGACAGCCCCAGTCATATTTGAATCGTCGATTTGCGTTAACCACAAATCGTTCGACGCACCATTGCGACGAGTACTTGAGTACGCCAAGGCTTTGCCATCTCGTCGCCAAACAGGATTTGCATTGCGAGAAGTACCGTCCGAGATCATCCGGTGGTCGCCACTAACCGAGTCCAGCAAGAACGCTTGTGAATTTTCACTCCCGCCTGCGTCCATCGTGAAGCTGAGTAAATCGCCCTTGGGTTGGCGGCTAATATTAGAGATTGGCTCTGAAAAGAAAGTCAGCTGGCGGCGAGCGGCACCAGCACGATCGACCTTGTGTAGCTGTTTAATATCACCAAAACGGGTGCTTATATAGATCGACTTGCTGTCGGCAGTCCAGCTCTTAAATGCAGCCGAACGAACATTCTGGAACCGATGCAGCTCATCTTGAGTTGCCGCTGGGGTCTCAGGTATATCGTATAATACTAAATTGCCACTGTTAACTAAGCGAGTGTTGACGTCTGCAACACACGGCAGTGCAAGCAGGCATAGGCTTGTCGCAATGACTAGTCAATAGTCTATGGAGTAGAGTGGATTATGCATGCGCCTGAAACTAGTGACCAATGTGAACCCTCAATTGTGCAATTTTTATTATCGCTCTATTATGCAGGGTAGCCCATCAAAAAAGCACAAGATGATATCTGCAAAAATCATCAAAGCTAGTGTAGGCTTATAGCTACCGATTAATCACCATAGGATAAAAGATATGACTGCAATTTCAAATCATGCATTAGTGTTGGCGACGCGACCGAATGGCGAACCACGCGATGACGATTTTCGTTTGGAGCAACAAAACCTCGCTGAGTTGCAAGAGGGTCAAATATTGGTGCGCGTGCTTTGGTTATCTCTTGATCCATATATGCGACCCATGCTGAACGACGCAAAGTCATATGCCAAACCAGTCCCAATTGGTGGCACGGTGGTCGGTGAAGTTGTGGGTGAGGTAGTCGAGAGCCGTTCTCACAAGTACGCGGCGGGCGACCACCTAACTGCGTATGCTGGATGGCAGGAGGCCTTCATCGCAGATGATTCGATGCCGGGCATGTATAAAATCAAACCGGCAGGTGTACCGCTCTCGACCTATTTGGGTGTTGTTGGTATGCCAGGGCGCACAGCTTATGGTGGTTTGTTGTATCTTGGAAAACCAAAGTCGGGCGAAACCTTAGTTGTTTCGGCCGCATCGGGCGCGGTTGGCAGTGTGGTTGGGCAAATGGCCAAAATGAAGGGATGTAAGGTGATTGGTATTGCCGGCGGGCCGGAGAAGTGCCGCTATGTCACCGAACAACTAGGCTTCGATAAATGCGTTGATTACAAGCAAGGCAAGCTCAAAGAAAGTTTGGCTAAAGCTTGTCCATCAGGAATCGACATCTATTTTGAAAACGTCGGAGGGCCCGTAGCGCGCGCCGTTGCGCCCTTACTTAATAAGGGCTCTAGAGTTCCGATCTGCGGTTTTATCGCCAATTACAACGATACTGATATCAGTAAGGCAGAAACGCCCCAGCAAATATTTTCTAGCTTGGATGAGCCGCCAGAGCATCGTTTTTTCTTGCAAACAGAATGGCAGGATGAACATCAAAAGATAACCGACCAGCTTACCGAGTGGGTTAAGCAAGGTAAATTAGTTTATCGTGAGTCGATTGTAGAGGGCCTGAGCGCAGCACCGGCGGCGTTTAGAGGCATGCTCAATGGCAACAACTTTGGTAAACAATTGGTGCGGATTCATCCAGAGTCCTGAGAAGCAATAGAAATTTTGTTTTAAAGTCAAAAATCCTGTATTTTCGATGTGATTATTATCAGGTGCATAAAAACACTTAAACCAGTGAGATAAGTATGAGAATAAAACTTTGGATACTGCTTGTATCGGCTACGCTTTTAGTTGCCTGTAGCGAGCAAAAAGCAGAACAGTCTGATCAATCCGCAGCAGCAACCGTCTCTACCTCCAGCGCGACCAATATGTCGTCAGGTGTGGGTGCTAAAGACATCATTCAAGCGGATTCTTCTAGTTGGTTATCGCATGGGCGTACTTACTCTGAGCAGCGTCATTCTCCTTTGGCGAGTATTAATAAAGACAGCGTGTCCGGCCTCGGCCTAGCTTGGTCTTATGATCTAGGTACCAGTCGTGGAATTGAAGCAACGCCTATTGTCCGCGATGGTGTCATTTACGTGACGTCAACTTGGAATATAGTGCATGCGCTTGATGCCCGAAGCGGAGACCCACTTTGGACCTTCGACCCCATAGTAGACAAAGCTCAAGGAGCCAAAGGTTGCTGTGATGTGGTAAATCGCGGCGTCGCTGTTTGGGGCGATTCAGTTTTTACTGCAACCATTGATGGCCGCTTGATTTCCCTGAATGCTAAGACTGGCGAGAAGAATTGGGACGTAAACACGGTTGATAAAAGCAAGCCATATACTATTACTGGTGCGCCCCGTATTGTTAAAGGTAAGGTGATTATTGGTAACGGTGGTGCCGAGTTAGGTGTTCGCGGATACATCAGTGCTTACGACGTGGATAGCGGAAAGATGCTATGGCGGTTCTTCACTGTACCTGGCAATCCTGCTGATGGTTTTGAAAATGACAGCATGGAGATGGCTGCAAAAACTTGGACAGGTGAATACTGGGCTGCTGGTGGCGGTGGTACTGCCTGGGACTCAATGGCCTACGATCCTGAGTTAGATCTTTTGTATGTCGGTATTGGTAATGGTTCACCTTGGAATCAGAGCATTCGCAGCCCAGAGGGTGGCGACAACTTATTTCTGTCCTCCATACTCGCGGTTCGCCCAGATACCGGAGAATACGTTTGGCATTACCAAACGACCCCCGGTGAAACTTGGGATTACACAGCTACTCAGCACATGATCTTGGCCGAGCTGGAGATTGATGGCGCGCAACGTAAAGTAATTATGCAAGCGCCTAAGAATGGCTTTTTCTATGTGATCGATCGAACCAATGGAGAGTTCATTTCTGCGCAGAACTTCGTGGAAGTAAATTGGGCGACGCATATTGATCAAACTACCGGCCGACCGGTAGAAATACCTGCTGCCCGCTATTCAGGCAAAGCGCCATATTTACAATTACCTGGGCCATTAGGTGCGCACAATTGGCACCCAATGTCATATAGCCCCGATACCGGACTAGTCTACATACCCGCACAAGAAGCGCCGTGGGTGTACGGTGACAAAAAAGATTATC
>JBLHMH010000070.1:0-16987 GCA_047621785.1 Polaribacter sp.
CGTCCATTAATGCTGCGAAACCATTTTCACCTTCAATAATGGTCATCTTTATTTCCTCTAAAACCTCTTCAGAATGAGCCGCGTGCTTAGCCTTAAATGCTTCTAAGCGAGCAATCTGACTCTTTTTCTCTGCATCAGTAGATCGCGCCAATTCAATGGTAAATTCTTCTTCGTCGGCATCCGACAAGAAGGTATTTACACCGATCAACGGTAGGCTGCCATCATGTTTTTGAATTTCATATTTCATTGACTCTTCTTGGATCCGCCCTCGCTGATATCCGGTTTCCATGGCCCCTAGTACGCCGCCTCGATCCGAAATTCGCTCAAATTCTTCTAATACAGCTTCCTCAACTAAGTCAGTCAACTCATCCACAATAAACGAACCCTGACTGGGGTTTTCATTCTTAGCCAAACCGAATTCTCGATTGATAATTAGCTGAATTGCTAATGCCCTGCGTACCGACTCTTCAGTCGGCGTTGTAATGGCTTCGTCGTAAGCATTGGTATGCAGACTATTACAGTTATCATTGATCGCTAACAAGGCTTGCAAGGTCGTACGTATGTCATTGAACTGCATCTCTTGGGCATGTAAAGATCGACCCGAAGTCTGAATATGGTATTTAAGTTTTTGGCTTCGTGAATTCGCTCCATACTTCTCGCGCATAGCGACCGCCCAAATACGTCTAGCGACTCGACCAATTACGGTGTATTCAGGGTCCATGCCATTGGAGAAAAAGAACGATAGGTTTGGCGCAAAATCATCAATATCCATACCACGTGCGAGATACGTTTCAACAAACGTAAAACCATTCGCTAAGGTAAAGGCCAATTGCGATATTGGGTTCGCGCCGGCCTCTGCAATATGGTATCCAGATATAGACACGGAGTAAAAATTGCGAACTTCATTCTCTATAAAGTATTGCTGAATATCACCCATCATGCGTAAACTGAATTCAGTTGAAAAGATGCAGGTATTTTGACCTTGGTCTTCTTTTAAAATGTCTGCCTGTACGGTTCCACGAACCGCTTTAAGCGCATTAGACTTTAGCTCTAAATATTCTGCAGGATAGGGTTGACGATCATGTTCGCTGGCAAACTTATCGACTTGTTGATCAATCGCTGTGTTCAAGAACATTGCCAAAATAGTGGGCGCAGGACCGTTGATAGTCATCGATACTGAAGTGGTCGGCGAGCATAGATCAAAGCCATCAAACAATTGCTTCATGTCATCTAAGGTGGCAACTGACACTCCTGAGTTACCAATCTTGCCATAAATATCGGGGCGCGTAGCCGGGTCAAAACCATACAAGGTAACCGAATCAAATGCAGTGGATAATCGATTCGCCGGGGCATGTTCCGACAAGCGCTTGAAGCGTCGATTAGTTCGCGCTGGATCCCCCTCGCCTGCGAACATACGTGCTGGATCTTCGCCTTCTCGTTTGAAAGGAAACACGCCAGCGGTATAGGGAAAGACGCCAGGTACATTCTCGCGCTTCATCCAATTCAGCAACTCCCCATGATCTTCAAATTTTGGCAAGGCAACACGTGGCACCAATGTGCCTGACAGGCTCTCAGTCACCAATCGGGTTATGACTTCCTTGCCGTTGGCTAGAAAATCTATCCTTTCTTCGCCTTGATAACTGGCGCTAAGCTCGGCCCAATTGTCCAATAAGCGCTTACTCTCATTTGTCAGCTTGCCTTCACGTTGCTCAATTAAGGCAGTTAATTCTGGGCTTCTAGCGCCCAGCATTCGCTGGGATTCCTGTAATTGCTGACGCTCGCGTGCCAACTTAGCTTGAGCCTTCGAATCGGCATGGTAGCTTCTAACGCCTTCTGAAATTTCCGCCAAATAACGTTGGCGTGAGGTCGGCACAATTACCGAACGCACCGAAGGCACACGGTTATCAGCGAATGGTAGTGTTGATTCCCAGTCGCGTAAGCCTTTTTCTCTTAACACAGTTAACAGCCCGTGATAGGCCGCGGTTACGCCATCATCACCAAAACGTGATGCGATTGAACCAAACACTGGAAGTTTACTAGGGTCGGTATCCCAGGCATTACGATTGCGTTGTACTTGCTTAGCAACATCACGCAGTGCATCTTCGGCCCCTTTACGATCGAACTTATTAATGATCACCAAGTCTGCAAAGTCAAGCATGTCGATTTTTTCAAGCTGACTCTGAGCACCAAACTCAGGCGTCATTACATACATCGACGCATCAACAAACGGCACAATTCCAGCATCACCTTGTCCAATACCAGGCGTTTCAACGATCACTAAATCAAAATCAAAATGGCGTACCGCTGCAATAATTTCAGCTAGGTAATCTGGCACTTCACCGATCGAGCCTCGCGTGGCAATCGAGCGCATAAAAATATTTTCTTGATAGATCGAGTTCATCCGAATTCGATCACCTAGCAGCGCACCACCTGTTTTACGTCTGGTGGGGTCAATCGCCAACACCGCAATCCGAACTTGATCTGCACTATCTACTCTAAAGCGACGAATAACCTCGTCAGTAAGTGAGGACTTGCCTGCCCCACCAGTCCCGGTAATACCCAAAACTGGGGTGGTCTTATCTGCTGCTAGCTTGAGGCTTGCTAATTTTTCTTTGCTAAGCTCGTCTCGCTCAATAGCCGTAATCATTTGCGATAGTAACTGCATGTCACGTGAGTCTGCCTGCAAATTCATCATTTTGAATTGAGGCGGTGTCACTGCATGACAGCGATCAATCATGTCTTGGATCATGCCTACTAATCCTAGCTCCATGCCATCATGTGGTGAGTAGACGCGAGCCACTCCATAATCGTGTAACTCAGCGATTTCGTCGGGGACAATTACACCACCACCACCACCAAATACCTGAATATGCTCAGCGCCATGATCTTTAAGCATGTCAATAATGTATTGAAAATACTCTACGTGCCCGCCCTGGTATGAGCTGATCGCAATACCTTGTACATCCTCTTGCAGTGCAGCTTGCACCACTTCGGCGACCGAACGATTATGCGCTAAGTGAATTACTTCAACACCCAAAGACTGCAGGATTCGACGCATGATATTAATAGACGCGTCGTGGCCATCAAATAGGCTTGCGGCGGTCACAAAGCGCAATGGGGTTGCCTGAACCTGCGCTTGCGTATTATCAGCAACCGCTGCAATCGGTTTAGTAACTTGTTTAGATGATTTAGTCGTCATGGAAATTTCCTAATTGGTTTTACCAATTATATTAGAACGCAATTTTATTAGAGCTTAAGTTTTCACGAACTTGGCGTGAGTAGACAGGTCATAATGTGTTTCAAACCTTGATGCAGCCTTCTGGTTTCAGCTAAGTTCTCAGGATTGTTTAACCAGTAATAGACAATCCCGACCACGCTAGCACTAAATTGCGCAGCAATCGAATCGGCTTGGGCTTTGACTATCGCGTCGATACTAGGATCATTATTGATCCAGGCTACGGTATCTTGATGACGACGCTGATGAATGCCCTTAATTGTGTCGCTCAACTCAGAGTCAGTATTTACTGACTCAAACCACAGAGAATAAAATGTACGCACATAATCAGGGGCATCCACGCAATACTGATAGTGCTGATCTAAGGCTTTTTCTACCGCGCTTAGACCAACCAAGCCTTGGGTTACCGATTTTAGCTGCTGTAGCCACAACTCACCAAGGCGTCGCAAAGCGAAGCTAAATAACTTGTCTTTACAACCGAAACGGTGACTCGCCAAACCGCGGCTATATCCTGCCAATACGCCTACTTCTTTTAGGCTGGTACCGGCCGGACCATTCTCTACCACCAGTTGTACGGTCGCATCGAACATTCGTTGATCGGAAATTTCAGTCCGCTCAGCCTGAGTCAATCGGCCCTCTGAATTATTGCTTACGGATAAAATGGCCATCAATCTATTTCAATTTCAATATTGTCTACTTTATCAACTAAGCCGCGAACGAAGATGAGTCCAACTTAGTTCCTATTTGTGCACCTTGGGTAACAGACTGTCCATAAGCGGCAGCACGAGGTAGCATTTGTGCCATATAAAATTCAGCAGCTACCCATTTGCGAGCATAAAACTCATTTTCGCCCTGTGCACTGACCTGCTTTTCGCAGGCAATTTTTGCGCTACGCAAGTGATACCAAGCCCCTGCTACGAAACCCATTTGCATCATGAAGTTGAAAGAGATAGCGCCTTCGAATTTCGGGCTGCTGCTTGCCGAATTTTCAAGAATAAACTGCGCAGCCGATTGCAGTAGAGCTTTGGCCTGAGAAAAACGTGCGGCCATCTCAGTCAGTTCAACCACACCACTCACCGAGCTAAGAGTTTCATCCATCTCGGCCATCAAGGCATTAAACCCTACACCACTATCGCGCAGCAGCTTGCGACCAACCAAATCGTTTGCCTGAATTGCGCTGGTTCCTTCGTAGATTGCCGTTATGCGAGCATCACGATAATGCTGCGCTACACCGGTTTCTTCGATAAAACCCATTCCGCCATGAACCTGGATACCCAAGGAGGTAACTTCATTGACTAGCTCGGTACACCAAGCTTTGGTCACTGGGGTAAGAAGTGCGAAGCGTTTACTGTGATAACTGCGCTCATCTTCAGTATTAGCATGGTGGCGCAAGTCATGAGATAAGGCAGCGTCATAACAAAGACCGCGCATGGCATCCACTGTTGATTTCATTTGCATTAGCATCCGCTGTACATCGGCATGGTCAATAATAAAAGCTGGCTCGCCAGTTTCTGGATGACGACCTTGAACTCGTTGTCTAGCATAGTCCAGCGCGTCTTGGTAAGACCGTTCAGAGAGCGCTGCGCCTTCTAAGCCTACTTCCAGCCGAGCGTGATTCATCAAAGTAAACATGCACGCTAAGCCTTGCCCGGGCTTGCCAATGATATGCCCAATCGCACCGTCATCTTCACCAAAAGCCATTACACAAGTAGGACTGGCATTGATGCCTAGCTTATGTTCGGTCGAAACCACTTTGACATCGTTGCGTTCACCTAGACTGCCGTCTTCGTTGACCATGTATTTAGGCACCGCAAATAACGACAAGCCTTTTACCCCGGCAGGCGCATCTGCCAACGGAGCCAATACAATATGCACAATATTTTCTGCTATATCGTGTTCTCCCCATGTTATGTATATCTTCTGACCCTTAATTCGATAGTGATCACCGTATTGAGAATCGCAATGCGGTGTCGCTTTGGTCTTCAAGTTAGATAAATCTGATCCGGCGTGCGATTCAGTCAGATTCATAGTCCCGGTCCACTCACCAGAAATCAGTTTTTCCAAGTAAGTGTCTTTTAGTTGGTCACTCGCATGTGCCATGAAAACGTCAATCGCACCAGCCGATAGCAATGGACACAAAGCCAAGCCCATGTTGGCGCTATTCCAGAACTCACTAGCGACCATGTGAACTGTAAAAGGCAGGCCTTGACCGCCGTAATCTGGGCTTTGAGCCAAACTCATCCAACCATTATCAACAAATAATTGATAGGCTTGTTTAAATCCTTCTGGCGTGGTCACGACGCCATCAACAGCCTTGCTACCCTTTAGATCTCCAACTCGATTCAGCGGCGCAAAAACCTCTGCAGAAAACTTGCCAGCTTCCTCTATAACGGCTGCAACTAGTTCTGAGCTCGCTTCTTCAAAATAAGGGATAGCATTTAACTGAGAAATATTTAGTAATTCATTAAGGACAAAAGAAACTTCTTCTATAGGTGCTTTGTAATCGGCCATTAGGGTTACTCTGTAAAAAGATGAGTGGATAATTTCCCGAACAATATTACTTGTTTGCAACAAGCAAGTCAATATTTGCTATGCATTGCTAGGACACATAAATCCTTCAACATTAAGTTTGTATACACATTTTGTTATTTTCATGATTATTGGCTCGAATACTGATGGTTACACGGCTTATTGTTGACAATAGAGCCCTAATAACGCATCATTCTCGACCCACAAAATCAGCTTCTAGATGGCGTTAAATCGGGACCTATACCCAATGGGCACTTCAGCCATTAAGAGATCCAAGCCCGCAGCTAAAGCTAGACTTTGACTTAGATACCCAACAATTTTCGCAACCCAAACTCATCACCTTTGACTATGCATCTCGACCAGACAGATATTCAATTGGAAAGCGAGGACAAAACCTTGAGTGGTCAAACCACCACGGCCCTGCGCGAAGCGATTATTAGCGGTAAAATACCGGCCGGCGAAAAGTTAAATGAACCTCGTTTAGCAGAACAATTCAAGGTCAGTCGTGGACCATTGCGAGAAGCAATTCGGCGCCTCGTCGCAATGCGCTTGGTACGTCATGTTCCACATCAGGGCGCTACCGTCGTTACCCTCGAGTTAGACAGCATTATGGAGCTCTACGACGTGCGTGAAGCCCTCGAAGGGAAGGCTGCGGCGTTAGCAGCGCAAAACATGTCAGCACAAGAAATTGAGCAATTACGCAGTCTCCTTATGGTTCACCGAGAGCACTTTGATAGTACTGACGGTGAACATATGCAAGCAGAAGGTGACTTTGACTTTCACTATCAAATCATTAAAGGCAGCGGCAATCGGTTATTAGTACACCAACTGTGCAACGAGTTGTATCACTTAATCCGTATGTTCAGAGTACAAACCAGTCGTTTCAAAACTCGTTCTAACCGAGCGCTAACCGAGCACCAACAACTATTAGATGCGATTGAACAACGCGACTCAGCTCTCGCTGAAATGGTCATGCGCCATCATGTATCCAGAGCTAAGGCATCTATTCGCGAGTTTTTATCAGACTCTAGCAATCAGACCTAAGACCAGTTAAGAAAAATTAGATTATTGATGCTAAGCATCTAACTCAGATTACGGAGACAAAGATTGAGTATTTCATCAGCAGGAAAACGTTTTAGAAAGGCGCTTACAAATAATTCGCCATTACAAATTGTAGGGACGATTAATGCATACACCGCATTGATGGCAAGCAAAATTGGCCACCAAGCGATCTATATTTCAGGAGGTGCGTGCGCTAATGCATCTTACGGATTGCCTGATCTCGGCATGACCAGCATGAATGACGTATTGGAAGACGCTCGACGCATAACCGCAGTAGTCGACACGCCACTGTTAATCGATATCGACACCGGCTGGGGCGGCGCATTCAATATAGCTCGAACCATCAAAGAGTCAATTCGCTCTGGCGTAGCGGCGGTGCATATCGAAGACCAAGTAGCCCAAAAGCGCTGCGGACACCGACCTAACAAGGAAATTGTTTCCTTACAAGAGATGGCAGATCGCATTAAAGCAGCGGTTGATGCTAAAACCGACGACGACTTTTTCATCTTAGCCCGCACCGATTCTTACGCGATTGAGGGTTTGCAAGCATCAATCGATCGCGCGGGCGCTTATATTGAAGCTGGTGCAGATGGCATCTTCGCTGAAGCGATGGCCAGCTTAGACGAATATCAGGCCTATGATGAAGCAATCAATTCCCCACTACTGGCAAATATGACTGAATTTGGCATGTCGCCCTTATTCGCCAAGGAAGAGTTGGCTGCGCACGGGGTAAATATGATTTTATACCCACTAACCGCCACTCGGGCAATGAATAAAGCGGCCGAAATGGTGTATCAAGAGGTGCTCGATAAGGGCCACCAAAAAGATGTGGTTGAGCATATGCAAACCCGTATGGAGCTCTACGACTACCTTAACTATCACGAATACGAAGAAACACTGGATAAGCTTTTCTCGCAAGGGAAAAATAAATAAAATAGATTAACTAAGTTAATCAGTTAGAAAAACAACTAGAGGTAAAAAATTGTGGCCGAAGATAAAAAATTAAGTGGCGCTGGTCTACGTGGACAAGTGGCTGGACAAACAGCACTCTGCACCGTGGGCACTCAAGGCTCCGGCCTAAACTATAGGGGTTACGACGTAGATGACTTAGCAGAAAATTGCATTTTTGAAGAAGTTGCACACCTTATTCTAAAAGGTCACCTGCCGACTCAGACTCAACTCGACGCTTATCAAAGCAAACTTGCTGGATTGCGGGACCTGCCTGCAGCCCTAAAGACTGGCCTAGAGCTAATACCCGCGAGTGCTCATCCGATGGATGTTATGCGCACCGGCGTATCGCTGTTAGGAAACCTAGAACAAGAAACCGATTTTAGCCAACAGGGCGACGCGGCGGACAGAATTCTGGCTTTACTACCAGCGATTGTTGTTTACTGGTATCGGTTCGCACATGAAGGCGTGCAAGTTAATACCGATACGGGTGCGGCCACTATTGGTGGCCATTTTCTGCACATGTTGCATGGCAAAAAGCCCAGCGAGATGCATGAAAAAGCAATGAACGTTTCGCTAATTCTATATGCAGAGCATGAGTTCAATGCCTCAACTTTTGCTGGTCGCGTTGCTGCCTCAACCCTAACCGATATTCATTCGGTGATTTGTGGTGCAATTGGAACCTTGCGTGGTCCACTGCATGGCGGTGCTAATGAAGCAGCAATGGAAATGATCCAGCAATGGGATTCTGCCGATGCAGCCGAGGCTGGTATTCTGGATAAACTTGCGAATAAAGAGCTGATTATGGGCTTTGGCCATGCTGTTTATAAAGAACGTGACCCACGCAACGGGATCATCAAAAAGTGGTCAGAAAAACTATCCAAAGAAGCCGCTGATGATACGCTTTATAGCGTGTCTGAGCGCTGCGAAGCGGTCATGAAAAGAGAAAAAGGAATGTTCTGTAATGCTGATTTCTTTCATGCCTCAGCGTATAACTTTATGGGTATTCCGACCTCTCTATTCACCCCTATATTTGTTATGTCACGAGTGACCGGCTGGGCCGCCCACGCATTTGAACAGCGCGCCAATAACCGAATCATACGTCCTTCTGCAGAATACACGGGGCCAGAGCATCGCAAGGTGGAGCCAATCTCCGAACGCGGATAAGAATATAAACGGAGTTATAAAAACAGGCTGATTTTAATCAGCCTGTTTTTTTTCGGCCGCAAGAAATGCGACGTTACCCGACATGCATAATGAATCTGTTGTCATAACTTTGTTTCTTTTGACGGCGAATTAACTCCTCAATTTCCGACGCTTCGATACGAAAGATATCAATTCGATGTTTATCAAACACCGCGATTATTTCATTACTTGCCTAGCAATGACGTAAGTCAGAAATTTCCCCTTAGTTAACATTCGAATTTCAATCGAGTCTGACCCTTTAGATATAACTATTGGCCTATAAATGATTGCCCATCCAACTGAGATTTGATCGACTGCTCAATATCGATACCCAGGTGCGTGGTAATAGATGGCAGAATGTCAACGAGAGCGGCTTTGTCATTAAAGTGCTTATTTAAGTTGTCGCTATTGGTGGTCACCCAAATAGTACGTTCACGTGGGCTTTGGCCGCCGTGATCTTTTCCGGTCTCGGCATCGCGACCATGGTCTGTGGTAATGACCACTAGCCAATCTTCGTTAAATAATTGTTGTCGTTTTAACACAGCGTTCCATATCTGACCGACGCGCCCATCGGCTTTTTTTACTTGGCTAACAAACTCGGCGCCATCGCCAGAACCATGCGCGATACTATCGGTGTACTCCAAATAAACCCAAGATAAGTCGGGCCCCTGCTTGGTGATATAACGCGCCGTTTGTTGCGCAACTAAATCATCTATCTTGCCTATGTAACTATGGTACTTGTCATGCGGGAAACGTTCTTCGTTTTTCTCAAACCCGTCAAACCAGTAGCTCAATTTATTGCCACCGGCTTGGGCCAAACCATTGCCTATTAACTTGGTGCGATTATCCTCCCAAGTTGAAAATAATGCAGTATGCAGTTGTGGGTCGTGCGCGCGTGCAATACGAAAAATATCCCAATATTGATAATCAGGGTCCTTTACCTCATTGCCCCAGACATTGTGTTTGTTAGCCCATGTGCCGGTGATAAGGTTCATATAACCGACCGCTGAAATGGTGGGGCTTTGTGTTGGACCCCCTATTTCGCCGCCGGTATATGCTCGGGTATAGCCTCCGATATTGGCAATTTCATCTAGATACGGAGTCTCTACCTTCTCGATTACATCAGCGGGTATTCCATCAACAATAATAAATATCGCCTTAGGTTTTTTAGCTATCTCAAGCTCTGAAGATTGAGATGCACAGCCAGTAGCGCTAGCGAGCATAATCAGGCTAAGGCTTAATGTTCGTAAAAATTTCTTCATGTATGGGTTCCTTTACTTCTGGTTAAGTGGCGGCGATAGTGAGATCAGAGGTCATATCTATTTATAACAGTATTTATAGCCTTAATTAGCTTAGTGTCCACTCTAACCAGGCTCTTCACGGGATTTAATAGAGAACAATAGTCACTTTTCTTGTCTGCGGTTTCGCAAATCCATCAGTCTGGTAATACCGCGATGCATTCCACTTCCACGCGTGAGTTAATCGCCAGTCCATTCGCCCCAAAAGCACTTCGAGCTGGCATTGGTGGCTTGAAAAACGTCACATAGACTTCGTTAAAGGTGGCCCACTCCGCTATATCGGCCAACATCACTGTGCACTTCACTACGTTGCTCATCCCAGCACCGTGTTTTTCCAGTACACGCCTTATATTCTCTAGGGTTTGCTTGGCTTCGCCCCTAATACCACCACCGGCAAGTTTACCGGTACTGCTATCTAGGCCAACCTGGCCTGAAAGGTAGAGGGTATTTCCTACTCTGACGGCTTCAGAAAATGGTAAGGCGCTGCTGTCTGAGTTCAAAAATTCAACATCAGAGACAGGGGTTTCAGCATGCAGTTTGGCAATCGGTAGGAGGAGTAAGGCGAAAGCCATTATTTTTAAAGATTTCATCGTTTTCTCCTAAGCAATTAGACTGCGCAGCGTATTTACAATGCGGCTTGAATTTAGATATGTTCGACTGGCACCCTTACAAAACCTTCCATCATGACGCGTGCGCTGCGGCTCATGGTGGCTTTCACTGCCGTCCACTGACCATCGACTCGCTTTGCTTGTGCGCCTACTCGTAAGGTGCCCGACGGATGACCAAAGCATACTGAACTTAGTTCACCACCCCCAGCCGCTAGATTAACTAAGGTTCCTGGAATCGCCGCAGCAGTTCCAATTGCGACTGCTGCGGTACCCATCATCGCATGATGTAGCAAGCCCATGGATAAGGCTCTTACCAGCAAATCAACCTCATCCGCTGCCACCAACTTGCCGCTCGATGACGGATAGTCTTGGGGTTTGGCAACAAAGGCAATTTTCGGTGTATGCTGACGCGTAGTCGCTTCTTCAATATTGCTAATCAAGCCCATCTTCATTGCGCCATAGGCACGAATTGTTTCAAACTTAGAGAGTGCTTGTGGATCGCTATCTATATCTTCTTTGAGCTCGGTTCCAGTGTAGGACAAGGCCTGCGCATTTAGGAATATGGTGGGTATGCCGGCGTTAATCATGGTTGCCTTAAACATCCCGACTCCAGGAACCTCAAGATCATCTACTAAGTTGCCGGTCGGGAACATCGCCGAATCACCGGCCGCTGGATCCATAAATTCCAATTGAATCTCTGCTGCAGGAAAGGTGACGCCATCAAGTTCGAAGTCACCTGTTTCTTGTACTTTGCCATCAATCATTGGCACTTTGGCAATAATGGTTTTTTTAATATTGTCCTGCCAAATACGTACCGTCGCTAAACCGTTGACGGGTAATCGCGCAGGATCAATTAGGCCATTACTGATCGCGTAAGGTCCTACTGCTGAAGACAAATTACCGCAGTTACCACTCCAGTCGACAAAGGCTTTATCGATTGAAACCTGCCCGAATAGATAATCGACGTCGTGCTCTGGCTGATGGCTCTTGGATAGGATCACGGTTTTGCTAGTGCTTGAAGTTGCGCCACCCATGCCATCGATCTGTTTACTATACGGGTCTGGGCTACCGATAACTCTCATCAATAATGCGTCGCGCGCCGCCCCCGGTACTTGGGCCGTCTCAGGTAGATCATCTAGCTTGAAAAACACACCTTTACTAGTGCCTCCACGCATATAGGTGGCGGCTACTTTTATTTGTGGAGAATATTTCATTGGTTCATCACCGCTTTGCTTATCCATTGATTTTCGTTACGCCACAACCGTTGATTCAAGAAAGTCTTGCGCGAATCTTTGTAAGACACCGCCGGCATCATAGATTGTGACTTCCTCTGCTGTATCTAAGCGGCAGTTCATCGGTACTTCTAGTTCTTCACCATCGGCCCTAGTGATTTTTAGCGTCAGCTTTGCACCCGCACTTGGCACACCCAACACGTCATAGGTCTCGGTGCCATCAAGGTCCAAAGTCCTGCGCGTTGTGCCGGCTTGAAACTCAAGCGGTAACACTCCCATGCCGATTAAGTTGGTGCGATGAATTCTCTCAAACCCTTCTGCGGCAATGGCTTCGACACCAGCTAAGCGTACTCCTTTGGCAGCCCAATCTCGTGACGAACCCTGACCATAATCAGCCCCAGCGACAATAATGAGCGGCTGCTTGCGATCCATATAGGTTTCGATTGCCTCCCACATGCGCATTACATCGCCTTCGGGTTCTACTCGGGCCAATGACCCTTGCACTACCTCGCCATTGTCCCGCACCATTTCATTAAGAAGCTTAGGATTTGCAAAAGTAGCGCGTTGCGCGGTTAAATGGTCACCTCGATGAGTTGCATAAGAATTAAAATCTTCCTCTGGCAGACCCATTTTGTGGAGATATTCTCCTGCAGCACTATTCAACATAATCGCATTGGAGGGCGATAGATGATCGGTTGTAATGTTATCTCCGAGTACGGCCAAAGGTCGCATACCGCGCATCGTACGCTCATTTGCAAGGGCTCCTTCCCAGTAAGGTGGGCGGCGGATATAAGTGCTCTTCTCGCGCCAGTCGTACAAAGGACTAATCTGTGGGCCATTGTCTACTTCAACGCTAAACATCGGATTATAGACCTGTTGGTATTGCTCAGGCTTAACACTCTTCGCAACAATAGCGTCAATCTCTTCATCGCTCGGCCATATGTCTTTCAGACGAACTTCATTTCCTTGCTTATCAATGCCCAGCACGCCCTGTTCAATATCAAAGCGAATAGTGCCTGCAATTGCATAGGCAACCACCAGAGGCGGTGATGCTAGGAAAGCTTGTTTTGCGTAAGGATGAATTCGTCCATCAAAGTTTCGGTTGCCCGAAAGCACTGCCGTAGCGTAAAGATCTCGGTCGATAACTTCTTTCTGAATCACCGGATCAAGCGTGCCACTCATCCCATTGCAGGTGGTGCAGGCAAAGCCGACAATACCAAAGCCCATCTTTTCAAGCTCAGGTAATAAGCCCGCTTCTTCCAAATACAATTGTACTGTTTTAGACCCAGGCGCTAAGGAGCTCTTAACCCATGGCTTACGCAGTAAACCGCGCTGATTGGCGTTACGCGCAATTAGACCAGACGCGATCATATTACGTGGGTTAGAGGTATTGGTGCAGCTAGTGATCGCGGCGATAATAACAGCGCCATCAGGCATTTGGCCTTCTATATTTTCGACTTCGCCACTTATTCCAGCTGCCGCTAAATCGGTCGTTGCCACTCTGCGATGTGGGTTAGAAGGACCCGCAATATTACGCACTACTGAAGACAAGTCGAAGGTCAACACCCGCTCATACTCAGCACTAACTAAATCATCTGCCCACAAACCGGTTTGCTTTGCAAAGTTTTCAACCAACTCAACCTGGCTATCTTCGCGACCGGTTAATCTGAGGTAATCGATGGTGTTTTGATCAATGTAGAACATTGCCGCAGTGGCACCAAATTCCGGAGTCATATTCGAAATTGTGGCACGATCACCTAAGGTTAGAGCATTCGCTCCTTCACCGTAAAACTCCAGATATGTGGAGACTACTTTTTGATTACGTAGAAATTCAGTTAAGGCTAGGACGATGTCCGTAGCCGTTATTCCAGGTTGTCTGCGCCCGGTTAGTTCAACGCCAACGATATCGGGCAATCGCACATACGACGCCCTGCCTAGCATGACGCTTTCAGCCTCTAAGCCACCTACCCCAATCGCCATCACACCCAGCGCATCGACATGCGGTGTATGACTATCGGTACCGACCAGCGTGTCAGGAAAAGCAACGCCGTCAAGTGAATGAACCACCGGCGACATTTTTTCTAAGTTAATCTGATGCATGATGCCGTTTCCGGGCTGAATAACGTCAACATTTTTAAACGCTTTCTTTGTCCAGTTAATAAAATGAAACCGATCTTCATTGCGCCGGTCTTCTATCGCGCGATTTTTATCAAAAGCATCTTCGTCGAAACCAGCATGTTCGACAGCTAAAGAATGATCGACAATAAGTTGGGTTGGTACCACCGGGTTCACCTGCGACGGGTCACCACCCCTTTCGGCAATCGCGTCTCTTAAGCCAGCGAGGTCAACCAAGGCTGTCTGCCCCAGAATGTCGTGACAAACGACGCGTGCCGGAAACCAAGGAAAATCAAGATCGCGTTTACGTTCAATAATTTGACTCAATGATGCCTTTAATGACTCTGGCGGACATCGCCGCACTAAATTTTCCGCCAAGATTCGCGAGGTGTAAGGCAAACGATCATAGGCGCCTGGTTTAATCTCGTCGACCGCTGCGCGGGTGTCAAAGTAATCAAGATTAGTCCCTGATAAAGGCTTACGATTAGCAATATTCATAGTGGCTTAAATGAGTGATTGAGAATAAGTTGACATAAAAGCGAGACGGACAGCTTTAATGCAAGGCGTCATATTGTATACAATATTCGGATGAAAGTCGCCTAAATAGTTGAGTTGAATTGATTTTCAGATAATATTGTAAACAATAATTAGAAAGCGACCTCTGCAATGTTTTACACGCGATGAAGTCTGGAGGTCATAATTAAGAGTATAAAATTAAACTTGAACAGCAAGCTAATTGCCAGTCAAACTAGTTTGCTTTAGCGGTAAGTCAGAATGGGAGCTAGCTATGGCGCTACTGACTAGTCGCTAAGCCAGTAAACCAACCCTAAATGAGCAACATCAAAGCAAAGTTCTGATAACATCCGCACACTAGCGTTTATTAGCCAACGCTGGGTGAAACAACGACCCTATAAACACTTATTCTGGTATCAGCACCTGCGGATGAAAGTTCTTTTTTTAACCAATATGCCCTCTTACCACCAGATGGAGTTGGCGCGGCGCTTGGCCGAGTTGTTAGGCGATGCAAATTTCAGAATCGTCTTTTATAAGCCTACCAGCAATAGTCGAACAGAGATGGGTTGGGACGATAGCTATTCTGACTCCTTCGTTCTGCGGTTTTGGCAATCTGAACACACTAGGACCGAAATCCGACACTGGATATCAAACGCAGATGTGGTTATTCACGGGCGCTTTCCGATTGCGCATGTTCGCAAACGGATTAATTCAGGAAAATTAACCTTTGCGTATCAAGAACGCTATTTTAAACGAAAATTTTCTTACTTAAAGGTCATGTTTAGAAGCCACCGAATAATCAAAAATTATTGGTCGGTTAATAGACCTAATTATCATCTACTCGCCGCCGGTGCTTACACTGCATCTGACTTAAACAGAATCGGTATGTTTCACGGTCGCAGTTGGAAGTTTGGGTACTTCATCGAACCCAGTGATACGATTAATAAAAATATTAGCGGTTCTGAACTGACCTTATTGTGGTGCGCTCGGTTCAGCCCAGTGAAACAACCTCAACAAGTTCTAGAGATCGCCCGTGGACTCCAGCAGCGAAAAGTGCGCTTTAAGTTAACAATGGTTGGAGATGGCGAGTTACGTGCGCAGACCGAACGTGCGGTTACAGTGTATGGCCTATCGGATCAGATCAAGATTCTCGGCTGGCAAACGCCGGAACAAGTAAAGGCATTGATGCGCTCAGCGGATATTTTCCTGATGACCAGTCATCAGGGTGAAGGCTGGGGCATCGTTGTCAACGAAGCTATGAGTAACGGCTGCGCAACCGTAGTCAACCGAGCTGTCGGCAGTGCGCCGTGGCTGATCCAGCATGGAAAAACTGGACTGATTTATGAAGACGAGCATCTAGAAAAACTGTTAGATGAAATTACCAACCTGAGTCAGCAACAACTAAATACGATTGGCCGTGCTGGCTACCAACACATGGTCGACACCTGGTCTTGTCAAGCTGCGGCAAAACGGTTTGTAAGCCTCGCTGGACACTTATTAGATCAGCAGAACAAAGACGCTAGTAATGGGCACAGCATAGATACTCCATTTGCAAGCGGCCCATGTTCGCCGGCTACTTGAATCGTACTCCGACTGCCGCTCTTACCAACTGCAATATTTGACTATTTTAAAACAGCATAAACCGGCTTTAGATTAGCTGATCCAAGGGGTAAGCATTAACCGACTTATTCTCATTCATCACAACATGGGTACTCAAGTGAACCTCGGCTTCGGTGCACTCAATCAACTGATCTGTGATTTCTAAATAGCGCTCCATATTCGGTGCGGCTACCTTCAGAAAGAAATCAAACGCACCGCTAACGGTATAGCACTCCAATACCTCGGGTACTTTATTCACGTATTCTTGGAATTGTGAAAAATCCTTTTTGGTTTGATTGTGCATCGAGATGGTAACGATGCATTTAACGATTCGACAGATCTTCTTTAGATCTATTGATGCATGGTAAGATTCAAGCACGCCTGACTGCTCTAATTTTCGCACTCGCATCAAGCAAGAACTCGGCGACAAGTGAATTTCGTCTGCAAGATCCTGATTAGTAATGCGCGCTTGAGCCTGTAGCACTTTAAGAATCCGTAGATCAATTTTGTCGAGTGTCTCCATCAGTTTCATCCTTTGCATTACGCTGTATTGTTTTGCGCTGTTGTCGCTCAAAAAGTTATTTGAAACGAACATTAGTTAGCAGAGACCATTTAGACCTAATCAAAGGTTCCCTGAGTTTAAGTGTGGCATATGTTCGAAGT
>JBLHMH010000071.1:0-16550 GCA_047621785.1 Polaribacter sp.
CTGAACTAAGTGAAATCGCCGACCTTCTGCCGCTAGAACTCGGCATCGACTTGGATGAAATTCATGTAGTCCTAAGTCTGATTAAAACCCTAGATCCGATTGGGGTCGGTGCCAAAAATTTGCAGGATCGACTCAGCCTATTGCTAGAACAAATCGACCCAGCGACACGTGGACTAGAGCTAGCCAAACGCATCGTCAATGAACATTTAACACTACTCGCTAATAGAGATTTAGCTCGACTAAAACAAACGCTATCTGTAAAACAAGAAGAATTAGCGATTGGTCTACGACTGATCACTCAACTCAATCCTCATATTATTAGTCGTTTCACGAGCGACGCTAGAAACTACGTAACGCCAGACATCATAATCAGTAGACGTCAGGACATTTGGGTCGCAGCATTAAATTCTGACAATCAATTCAAATTACGCGTGAATGAGGAGTATGCTAATTTATTAAAGACAAAGATTGATCAACGTAGTAGTGACTACATTAAGGTCAACCTAACACAAGCTAAAATCTATATTAAAAGCCTGTTGAGTCGCTACGACACCCTATTATTAGTCGCTCAAGCAATCGTAGAACATCAATCGGCTTTCTTTGAACACGGTGAGTTAGGAATGAAACCAATGGTTTTGTACGATATAGCGCAACAATTAGAAATGCATGAGTCAACAATTTCGCGTGCAATCTCAGGAAAATACCTGCTTGCAGGTGGTCGGGTTTACCTACTTAAATATTTTTTTTCGAGCGCCCTAGCGAGCACCGATGGTAACAGCTCAAGCTCGACCGCGATCCGTTCTTTGATCAAGCGAATGGTTGACAAAGAGTCAAAATCAAAACCACTAAGTGATAGTAAAATAGTAAAAAAATTAGAAGAAAAAGGCCTTATTGTAGCTCGACGAACGATCGCTAAGTACCGTAAAAGCATGCTTATAGCACCCTCAAGTCAACGTAGAAAATTATCATGAGATAAAATTAATCCAATCCAACCCAATTAATAGGAGATTTATATGCAGCTAACTATATCAGGACACCAAATTGATCTTACCGAATCTATGAAGAATTATATTGGTGAAAAGATGCAGCGCATAGAGCGCCATTTCGACCATCTCAACAGTATAGATGTGATACTTCATGTCGAAAAAATACACCACAAAGCTGAAGCCACAATAAACGCTAAAGGCGTCACCATGCACGCCCATGCTGATTCAGATAACATGTACGCCAGCATCGACGAATTAACCGACAAGCTGGATTCCCAGGTACTTAAGCATAAGGAAAAGCTTACCGATCATCATCGTAGTGGCGGCGCACTAAAAAACCAGACATTTGACGACCAACTCCAGGAAGATTATCCAGAATAAGTATTAACATTAATTTAACAGAGGATTATTTGTTAATGGTGCGTGCTTAACAGGTGTATCTATAACCGTTTGTTGATAATCTTAGTTTACTAATGAGCTGGCTAACGAACTAGCCAGCTCAATCAACTTTAAGCACGATATTAAACCTCATGACAGACACTATCGCGTTGCATGAATATTTGGATGCACGCCTAATCCAGGTTAACTCAGATGTGAGTAGCCCTAAAAAACTATTACAAGAGATGGCGCGCCTGCTCTTTATTCCACTCCAAGAGTCTGGTCAAGAATGTAGAGAAAAAGATGTATACCATGCCTTATTAGAACGAGAAAAATTGGGCAACACAGGGATTGGTAACGGTGTTGCACTCCCACATAGCCGGTTTCAACATGCCGAAAAGGCCATTATTGCGATTATCACTTTAAAGCAAACCGTCGATTACGATAGCGCGGACGGGCAGCAAGTGGACATCGCCTTTGGATTGATCGTTCCACAAGAAGCAACTCAAGAACATCTTCAAATTCTTGCCAACATTGCGGGCATGATGTCTAAACAAGATAACAAAAATAATTTAGCCTCAGCCACGTCTGCCGAACAGGCAATTGCCATAATTAAAGCTCAACCTTGATCTAGATCTAAAAGTATTCGCGCCGCTGATTCCCTATAACTAGCTTACTAATCCTATCATTCGAATTAATCATCGCGCTAAATGAACTTAAGTACCTTCTTTATCATTAGCGGCACCTCAGGCTCTGGTAAAACCATCGCCCTACAGGTTTTAGAGGACCTTGGTTTTTACTGTATAGATAACCTTCCAGCATCCTTACTGCCAGAACTGGCTGCAAGGGCAGTCACTGCGGATGACAAACAAGCTACATTCACGAATAATTACGCAGTAAGTATCGATTCACGCAATAAAGATTTCATTGGCGACTTAAAAGATAATTTCTCGAGTCTCAGATTGTTAAATATCAACTACACAGTTATTTTTCTAGACGCAGACGACCACACTCTCTTAAAACGCTACAGCGAAACTCGGCGTAAACACCCGCTGTCTGACGAGAAAACCTCTTTATTAGAGGCTATTACTAAGGAAAGAAAAATTCTTGAGCACATTGCAGATATTGCTGATCATAGAATTAATACCGCAGATACAACGCCTCATGAACTTCGGTCACAGATTCGTAATTACGCCGCATCCAACAATGAAGCGGCGATGACTCTATTATTTCAGTCTTTTGGGTTTAAATATGGAAGCCCCACTGATACCGATTTTGTATTTGATGTACGCTGTTTACCCAATCCGTACTGGGAGCTAGAGCTAAAGGCCTTAACTGGGCAAGACCCTGCGGTAATCAGTTACTTAGAATCTCAGCCTGAGTGTATTGATATGTATCAAAGAATACGAGATTTCATTGAACACTGGTTACCAAATTTTATTGCTGATAACAGAAGTTATATGACGGTCGCCATTGGTTGTACCGGCGGCCAACATCGGTCAGTCTTTTTATCTGACTTAATGCAGAAATATTTCTCTGAAAATGATTTAATTCAGACTCAAGTGCGTCATCGCGAATTGGATCTTTAAGGAGCCCCCTGATTAATTAACTAATTATTGCCAGAAAGCCATGCTTCAACAAGACATCGAAATCATCAATAAACTGGGACTACACGCCCGCGCGGCAGCAAAACTAGTAAGTACTGCGGCGAGTTATGCTTGTCGGGTTCAGCTCGATTTCGGCGGAAAGCAAGCCGATGCTAAAAGCATTATGGCAGTCATGATGTTGGCCGCTGCAAAAGGGAGTTTAATTACCGTACGCTGCGAAGGAGAGGATGAAAAAATCGCTATGGATGCCGTCGTTGACTTGATAGACAGCTACTTTGGCGAGGACGAATAAATTATGTTGAGTCTATTTGGCTCAGGAATTGGTCGTGGTATTGCGATCGGTAAGGCCTATGTGCTCAAAAACAGCGAAATCGAGACTCAACAACTCCGGCTAGATAAAAAACAAATACCTGGTGAAATAACTCGCTTTAAAAAAGCGGTTAATGCAACCGAAGAACAGTACAAATCGATCTTAAGGCAACTGCCAAACGACGCGCCAAAAGAGAGTGCTGCTTTTATCAATGCGCACATGATGATGTTACGTGACCCACTACTAGTGGATGAGTCGATCAATATTATTCGTAGCGACTCGGTTAATGCGGAACATGCTCTACAAACTCAATCTGCTAACTTAGTGAAAGTATTTGAGCAGATGAACGATGCCTATTTACGTAATAAAAAGGTTGATGTACAGCACATCACTAATAGATTGTTGCGAAGCTTGCTTGGTATTGTCTCGCATAATCTTGATGAATTTAACGACGATAATCTAACTGGGCGCATTATTGTAAGTCGTGACTTGAGTCCCTCTGAGACAATGTTCATAAAAGGCCATAAAGTCGCGGCTTTCGTAACTGACTTGGGCAGCCAGATATCTCATACAGCGATCGTTGCTCGCAGCTTACGCTTACCTGCGGTGGTTGGCCTGCATGGCAGCAGCAAATACATTAGCGATGACGATATGCTGGTGGTCGACGGTAAACGCGGCATCATCATTATCAACCCAAGTAATGTGGTATTGCGCCAGTACAAAAAGATTCAACGCCGAATCAGAGAGCGCGAAAAAGATCTAATCAGCCTAACTAATCGCGTTAGCAAAACCATTGACGGTCAACGCATACAACTATTGGCGAATATTGAATCAGCCAAAGACCTACCTGACGTAAAACGCGTAAAGGCTGCGGGTGTAGGCTTGTATCGCACCGAATATTTGTACATGAACCGAGATTCCGTTCCCTCAGAGAATGAACAGTTTAAAGCCTATAAAAGAGTCGTTTCGGGTTTTGCTAAGTCGGTCGCTATACGTACTCTAGATATCGGTGGAGACAAGCAGCTGGAGTTTCATTATCCACAGAAAAAATCCAGCGAATCACCTTTGGGGTTGAGAGCGGTACGTCTATGTTTAAATAACATGGAGTTATTTAAACCTCAATTACGGGCCATATTGAGAGCGTCCGCGTTTGGTAAAGTATCAATTATGATACCCATGGTTAGCACCTTTGATGAAATCAGCCAAGTACTCGCGCTCATCAAGCAAACTAAATCAGAACTAAAACAAGAAAATTTCGCCTATGATTCCAGAGTAAAAGTGGGCGCTATGATCGAAGTCCCGGCCGCAGCAATCATGGCTGATCTATTCGCTCAAAAACTCGACTTTTTATCGATAGGCACCAACGACCTTATTCAGTATACACTAGCCATTGACCGAGTTGACGATGCGGTCAACTACCTGTACGACCCAATCCACCCCGCCGTATTGCATCTGATCCATCGGGTTATCCGCGCTGGAGAAAAAGCCGGCATCCCAGTATCACTATGCGGGGAAATGGCAGGTAACACACAGTACACGCGGTTATTATTAGGTTTAGGCCTGAAAATCTTCAGCATGGATTCAACCTATTTATTAGATGTCAAAGAACAAATTTTGACCACCGACGTTGGCAAATTAACTTACAAGGTTAGGGAAATACTTTCATCCGATAGTCCAATTCAAGCGCGCGAGTATTTGAGCGAGTTAAATAAACTTTAGGCTGTTCAAATTCTCCTCGGCTAAGCAATGCATAGAACCAGAAAAGGAGATTATGCGCAGGCAAGTCCTTGGCGTATAATCATCCAAAGCCGAACTACCTAGCTAAAGGAGCCTACGATTGAGCATAAACAATCGGTTCAAGGGCCCTATACTCAATAATAGGCTCTTTAGCGTTCCTCTATCAATCAATTCAACCACCAACTGTTCACCAACCAGCCTAATCGGATTCACCGTGCGCTCTAGCCTCGAAATCGACAATATCGTTGAATTGCTTCACACCGAGAATGTGCAGGCAATACGGTTAGAATTTGCACATGCGCACCCCGCAGATATTGCGGATACTTTAGAAAGTTTAACTCCGACAATTCGGCTTGCGGCGTGGGAACATATTCCAGACGCGGCAAAGGGACAAGTTCTAACTGAACTTAGTGAAGGCGTATTCAAAGACCTCGCGGAAGATATCGACAAACAGCAACTGATTGATTCGATCAAGTTGCTAGATGTCGATGATATTGCCGACTTAATTCCCGATCTTCCAGAAGAGACTTTAGCAGACGTATTATTCGCAGTTGATAGTGACACACGTAATAGCTTGGGTGAGGTCTTATCTTATCCTGAAGACAGCGCGGGCGGTTTGATGAACTTAGATATCACCGCAGTAAGAGGCAATATCTCACTCAAAGTCGTGCTGCGCTTCCTGCGTTTAAAAGGCAGTTTGCCTGAACAAACAGACTCTATCTACCTGGTCGATGGAGAGGGCCAGCTGGCCGGAATTTTGCCAATCGAACGTTTAATAACAGCACCAATATCAGACTTAGCTTTCTTACACGCGATTGAGGGCCCTGTGTCATTCAATTGTCTGGATGATGAAGAATACGTGGCCAAGGCCTTTGCCGATTACGATTTACTGTCAGCGCCAGTAGTGGACCACAATAATAGACTATTAGGCCGTATCACGATTGATGATGTGGTAGACGTCATTCGCGACCAAGCGGAGCACGACATAATGGCATCAGCTGGACTTAGAAACGAAGCTGATATATTTGCTCCTGTGATAGAAACAACACGCAATCGCGCGGTTTGGCTTGGCGTAAACTTAATTACTGCGCTTTTGGGCTCCTGGGTAATCGGTCAATTCGAGGGCTCAATTCAGGAACTTGTTGCATTGGCGGTCCTGATGCCTATTGTCGCAAGCATGGGCGGCAATGCGGGCACTCAAACACTCACCGTGGTAATTCGCGGCATGAGTACCGGTACCATTAGTGCAGGAAATGTCCTAAACGTTTTAAAGAAGGAGACCATGGTAGGAGTACTCAATGGGTTTTTATGGGCGGCAGCAATCGCCGTGATTGCTGCTCTTTGGTATAACAACATTCATCTTGGTCTAGTTATCGCCTGTGCAATGACAGCCAACTTGATCATGGGTGCGATTGCCGGCGTCGTAATTCCCGTGTTTCTCGAAAAAATGAACGTTGACCCTGCCCTAGCAGGTGGCGTTGCACTGACTACGGTAACCGATGTAGTAGGTTATTTTTCAGTTCTTGGCCTGGCTACCTGGCTTTTATTGCCCTAATGAAGCATTTCGGATCGCTTGTGATCTCATTCGAGTCAGGTCTGATGCTAGTACCCTTAAATTTGTGGCTTTTTTTAGATTTAACCTTTAGGCATTTATTTGGGTCCTTGGTAGGAAGTATGCCCATCGAGTGTTGTCTTTATTAACACCGAGTGTGGCCGTTAAACCACATTGTTTTGCCTAGCCTTAAAAATTACGCAGCTCACAAGCAAGTTGTTTTTCCCAATGCTACTGCTATTTAATAGGGCTTTAGGGAAATATCAGCTAAACTACGCCTATGGATCTGTTCAAAACCATCTCAAATAATCGACTCTGGAATAAACACGGCACACAAATCATGTGGTTGTTGGCGTGCCTAACATTATTGATTGCCGTATCTCGGATTGGATGGACCGGCTACTCACAAGCCAAAATTAAAAATGCCAACTACCAAGTGCAAAATATGGATCCATTGGTGAAGTCGAGCAAGCGCCTGTACCAAGTCAATGACATTGTATCTGCTAATTTATTTGGCGACCCTGCTCCTAAAATAATCGTTGAACAAGCACCTAAAACAACACTTGATTTGACCCTACAAGGTATTCTCTGGGCAACCGATCCGACCCAGGCAAGAGCCATCATCCAGAGCGGAAAGAAATCGTCGGAGTTATATTCGGTAGGTGAACATATTAAGGGCGCCGGGGCTTCGGTTCAGGAAATTCGCGATGGCGAAGTACTCCTCAATCGAAACGGAGCAACTGAGAGTTTGCCTTTGCTAAAAAAGACCACCAGTGGCAATCAACCACTGATTACGTATGTCGATCAAGCTACGTCTATTGAGCTTGGTGGCAATATTAGAACTCTGAAACGAAACGTCTCCAAACCAATGAGTAGAGCGGCAAGCGACGCCACTCCCAGAAAAGTTCGTAAACCAAACTTTTCTGGGCTAGAGAAAGCGCTCAGAAAAATGGACGAAATTTAAGCCAAGATCATCATTCACTTGGCTTAAGGTAACTCCGATTGGGACTTAAAGCGCCCAATTAACCCCCGCACTATTATTCCTCGCTTCTGGTTAGCGACGAATAAACAGGCATACTCCCCCTAAACAAGCCTAGAGATAAGCAGATTGATTTTGTTCAGAAGCCATTTTATTACGTAACTGGCTCACGCTTGCAAATAAACCACCCAATAGTTTTTCTTGTAAACCTTGCTTAATATGCATCTTGATTTCATAAATATCATAGATCTCAAGCGCATCGACTAATAATTCATCACTGGTTTTGATTTCATCAATTAAATTCAACTCAAGTGCCTGAACGCCATACCAGTGCTCGCCGGTCGCAACTTTATCGATATCAAGTTTAGGCCGGTGGGTAGAAACAAAATCTCTGAATAAAGTATGCGTTTCCTGAAGGTCTAAAGTTAGCTTTTCTCTTTCTTTGTCAGTGTTTTTCCCAAACATCGTAACTGTTCGCTTAAATTCACCAGCAGTGTGTTGCTCGAAATCAATTCCCGCTTTATCAAGCAAACGATTGAAATTGGGTAATTGCGCTAACACCCCAATGGAACCTAGTATTGCAAATGGTGCCGCGACAATTTTATCCCCAACACAAGCCATCATATAACCGCCACTGGCAGCAACTTTGTCGACAACAACCGTTATGTTCAACTTTGCATTTTTAATCCGTTGAAGTTGTGATGCTGCAAGACCATGCTCATGAACAATTCCCCCTGAGTTGTCTAACTTGAGCAAAACTTCATCCTGCGGCTGAGCAACACTAAGCAAAGCGGTAATTTCATCACGCATGGTTTCTACTTCTGAAGCTCTAATGTCGCCATCAAACTCCAAAACGTAAAGTTTTGGCTTTGGCTTGTCTTGAATCTTAGATTTTTGTTGCTTCTTTAAATCCTTAGCCAGCTGTTTACTTAACTGCTTAAACTCCTTCTTATCCATTATTGATTGAGATACGCGTTCCTTCATATCGCGATACTTATCATTTAAATTAGTTACCCTCAATTCAGCATCTTCCTCCTTTTTACGGCTACCGGCAATGATCGCCACAGCAAACACCAGTGCTATTAATGCAGTTATAGTTTTGGCCATAAACAAGCCATAAGAAAACAAAAATTCCGACATACTAAATGCTCAATAAATAATCTAAAGTGGCGGCTATTATACTCATGCACGCACGCCACGCTAGCTTGTAGCACCGCATAACTTGACTTTTAATACTCGTCATCTATATTGGACTGAATAGTATCAAACGACTCATTTTGGATGGTCGTATTGCTATTGAAGAATAATGATTGTTTTTAATCTGCATAATTCGTTCATCCAAAACATTTGGTCTAAATATTTCTTGAAGTGAAAACATAGAAACATATAGATCACCAATCAGGATTAAGATCATGACTGCAGAAAAGAAGACAACAAAAAGTAAGGCGCACCCTAAAAAACCGGTCCTTAAGGCTGTCCCTAAAAAGGCCACTAAGCCCGCAGCTAAAAAAGCCACTAAGAAAGTCACCAAAAAAGCCGCTAAGAGGAAAACGGTTAAAAAGGGTGGTCTAACTATACCGCGGCCGTTCTAGCGATTGAAGTTATACGCTTATCTTTACAGAATTGAAAACCGCTGCTTAACAGCGGTTTTTTCAACTTAATTCCGTGCAATCTGAATACGTCCATTGTCAACTCACTGAGACCTAGGCCATTCTCTCAATCAGCTAAGCTATGTTAGGATTGACCGACTAATTAATACACCCGTTGCACGATTATTTGCACAGCGAAAAACACCCATGTCCAGAGCATTAGATGTACCAAAACAGTTAGCAAACGAGATTGATATAACCGCCGCGCGCGCGCGGTCTATCGGACATAGTTCGATGGGTGCTACGGCCGAATTAGAGTTGAAAACAAAAATTCTCGCTCAATTAAAGGCCCAAGACGCGATTTTGGTGTCGCATTACTATGTTGATGAAAATTTGCAAGATTTGGCCGAGGAGAGTGGCGGTACGGTGTCCGATTCCCTAGAGATGGCTCGCTACGCTTATGAACATGAGGCGAGCACGATTGTAGTTGCCGGGGTTAAGTTCATGGCTGAAACTTCAAAAATATTGAGCCCTGAAAAACGCGTACTACTTCTCGATAACGACGCCGAATGTTCCTTAGACATAGGCTGCCCTATTGACGAATTTTCAGCATTTTGCGATCAACACCCAGATCGCACAGTGGTGGTCTACGCTAATACTAGCGCTGCGGTTAAAGCACGGTCTGACTGGGTAGTGACTTCGTCCATTGCATTGGAAATTTGTACCTACCTTAAACAAAAAGGTGAGAAAATCCTGTGGGGGCCCGATCGCTTTCTAGGCGGTTATATTCAAAAAGAGACCGGCGCCGATATGATCATGTGGCAAGGTTCTTGTATTGTTCACGAGGAGTTTAAAGCCGAGAAACTGCTGGACATGAAAAAGCTCTATCCAGATGCAGCGGTGTTAGTACACCCAGAATCACCGATGAATGTTATTGATTTGGCAGATGTTGTTGGATCTACCAGCAAGCTATTGAAAGCCAGCCAAGAATTACCTAATCAGCAATTCATTGTCGCCACCGAAGACGGTATTTTTCACAAGATGAAACAATATTCGCCAGGCAAAGAGTTTATTGCGGCACCCACAGCCGGCAATGGAGCTACGTGTAAGAGTTGCGCGCAATGCCCCTGGATGAAGATGAACGATTTACAGCGACTAAGTAAGGTACTGGGCAGTGGCGACAATGAAATCTTCATCGAAGAGCAAACTCGAGTCAAAGCGGCTAAGTCACTAAAGCGCATGGTCGATTTTGCCAAGGAGCACATCCGACCAGATATTAAAGTAACGGGCAACGCCTGATCGTTTACATATTACTAACTCTATCTAGCCTATAGTACGCCTTCAATTCTAGCCGACATTACATTCCGAAACTCGATGTTTTCGCTAGCTACAAATCCTCGAAAACAACAAGAAAGAAACCAATGAAGTACTTAGGCCAAGAAAGCGATATAAGCAATAGCAACACTACCATCGGCGTGTTACTGGTGAATTTAGGAACGCCCGAGCGCCCTGTATGCCCCGGCTTGCGGGATTATCTGTCTGAGTTTTTGATGGACCCGCGTGTCATAGAGATACCAACATTACTGCGCGCTATTTTAGTCAAAGGCATTATCGTTAATGTGCGTTCTCATAAAAGTGCAGCAATATACCGCGAGATTTGGACGGAGGACGGCTCGCCACTATTAATCAACAGCACCAAACTAGGTGATAAAGTCTCGCAAGTACTGGCTAATCAACCGGGGACTTATCAAGTAGAAGTTGGCATGCGTTATGGTAAACCGAGCGTGGCAGATAAAATCGCCAGTTTGCACGCCCAAGGAATTCGAACCTTAGTAGTTATCCCAATGTATCCACAATACAGCGGTAGTACTAATGGCTCGACCTTTGACGCTCTGGGTGCTGCATTTAGCAAACAACGCTGGGTTCCGCAATTGCATTTTGTGAGTGATTACTATCGTCGCAGTTCTTATATAAAGGCGATTGGCGACTCAATAAGTCAACACTGGCAAGAACATGGACGCAACCAGAAACTACTCATGTCCTTTCATGGAATACCAAAAAAGTACATTACTCGGGGTGACCCTTATCAATCGCAATGCATTAAAACCGCAGCGGCGATAGCCACATACCTAGACTTGAACGAAAATGAATGGCAATTGGTTTTTCAATCACGCTTCGGGGCTGAGGAGTGGTTACAGCCTTATTGCGATCAAACCTTAAAGTCCCTACCCGCACAAGGTATCAAATCAATCGATATTATTTGCCCAGGCTTCAGTGCTGACTGCCTGGAAACGCTCGAGGAAATTGAAGGTGAAAACAAACAGTACTTTATGCAAGCAGGTGGTGAAGCCTACAGCTATATCCCATGCCTAAACCATTCCGATGCGCACGCCCAATTAATGGCTGAAATCGTCATCGACATGGCCACACCATGCATAGACAGAATCTGATAGAAACTGCCTACATCGCGAACTACGAACCCCAGGAGTCGCTGCGAGCGCCTGCCTTAGAAAGTACCCAGCCAAGAAATAAGCCAATCAATAGTATACCTACGCCAACTAAGTTTCTAACACGCTGTGAATTGTCTTTCAATGCTTCATTTTGAATACGAATATCATCAAGCTGCAACAACAATTGTTGTACTTCAGACTCAAGCTTTTGGTTTTCAGAAGACAACTTAATTTCATCTCCCGAGAGATCCTTAATTTTAAGCAGCTCACTCTTCGCGGTTTGAGCGGAATTAGTCAATAGTACGTTCTGCTCGATTAACGACTGGTTTTGTTCTTGACTCTCGGCCAAAAGAGTACGAATCTCACCTGGCTCAGATCGCAATTGCGCTAACTGACTCTCCAACCGGCTAACTCTATTGCGAGCCGATGGTTTTTCGCTTAGAAAGCGCGTTAATAAATACCCAATCTCACCACTAGAGGTTTGAACTTGGCTATGCCCATTACCCGCATCAACGTGCAGTACTTCTATCCGAGTGCCGCTACGCATTGGTCTAACAATCTTATTTTGAATACTCGGGCCAGTCCGCAACATCACTTCAAAGTCATCGGTTACATATTTAGTTTGTGCGTATGCCGCAGGTACCAATAGAAAACTGGTGAGCAACAATAGTATTTTGATCTTCATATAATAGGTTTTCGAAATTGATAAGGCGATGGCAAGCTGATTTTTTTTATAATCGTCTAATTATACACGCTGATAGACTAGCAAATATCATTGACAAATACATAGTACTTAAAATAGTTGCTGCAAACTGTTAAATCGACTACTTTAAGCAGCCCCAGACTATCTTTAGTTCATGAAAGGTTCAGTCTATTTCCAAATCTTTAAGTTTACGAGTTAAAGTATTACGCCCCCAACCTAATACTTTTGCAGCATTTTGCCGATGGCCACCAGTATGATCTAAAGCGACTCTTAGCATAATGGCTTCGAAGCGTTTTAATAAATCATCGAGTACTTGTTGTTGACCCATTTTCAACTTATAGCGCACCAACATTGCCAAAGCGGCTTCCCAATCTTGAGGTGTTGCTTCGTTGGTTGCGTCGGTGATTTCCTTTGGCAGGTCTTCAGGGCTAACTCTTTGGGCTGGCGCCATTACGGTTATCCATCGGCAGATATTTTCCAACTGACGTACATTGCCAGGCCAGTCGTAGGCCATCATTTTTGTCAGTGCTGATTGCGAAAGCGTTTTTCTGTCTACCTCTAATTCATCAGCCGTGGTGCGTAGAAAACGTTTTGCGAGCAAGGGTACGTCTTCAATTCGCTCTCTTAGAGAAGGTAGGTCGATGCGAATAACATTGAGGCGATGATATAGATCTTCGCGAAAATTACCGTTCGCCACCCGTTCTTCCAAATTGCGATTGGTTGCGGCCAATACGCGCACGTCCACCGACACCAAATCACGCCCGCCGACCCGATAAAAGCGCTTATCGGACAGCACCCTCAGCAGGCGAGTTTGTAGGTCTGGGCTCATTTCGCCAATCTCGTCAAGAAAGAGAGTCCCTCCATGCGCCTGCTCGAAACGACCTTGGCGCTGTGCCTGAGCGCCAGTAAACGCACCTTTTTCATGACCAAATAGTTCGGACTCCAACAAGTCAGCAGGAATCGCTGCAATATTGATCGCCACAAAAGGAGCTTTGCTACGCGGGCTATGTTGATGAAGCGCATTTGCAACTAGTTCTTTGCCGGTTCCTGACTGCCCACAAATCATCACGTTGATATTCGATTTAGCTAACCTACCAATCGCGCGAAAGACTTCTTGCATTGCAGGTGCTTCACCGATGATTTCAACCTCTTTGTCGTCTTCATCTACAGCTGTGATGCTACCGCCCTTAGTTTCTACGGCGCGGTTGGCTAGACGCACGGCATCATCTAAGTCGAAGGGCTTTGGTAGATATTCAAAAGCACCGCTATCATAGGAAGCCAGGGCGCTATCAAGATCAGTATGAGCCGTCATGATAATGCAGGGAATGTTAGCGTAGCGCTGTTGCATGATCTTTGCCAGATCTAGTCCACTCATGCCAGGCATCCGAATATCGGTCATTAGGACATCAGGTTGAGATGTTTTTAGTTCTTTCAGGGCTGCTTCAGCGTCTTCAAAATCAACGACTTCAAACCCGTCGGCCCTGAGAGTCCGCGCCAACACCCACCGTATAGAAGAGTCATCATCTACGATCCAAACTTTGTGCTTCGCATACATATTCATAGGATTCCCAAAATTAATTTAGCTCAGGGCAATTGTTTTTACGTGATGATTTATTTACGTATACGGCAGATAAATCGTGAAGCATGTTTTTCCTTCAAAGTTTTCCAATTGCACGACACCTTGGTGGCGTTGAATGATTTCTTGAGTAATTGATAAGCCAAGACCCGAGCCTGTAGGTCGCCCAGTAACCAAGGGGTCAAAAATTATATCGCGCATATGCGCTTCAACTCCTGGCCCATCATCCCAAATTCTTATTTTTATGGCCTGTCTGTGCAGAGTTTTATTGATTGTCACAAACCGTTCAAACTGCGTCATGAGACCGATTCGGGGGCTAGAGGACGCTTCTTGCGCTTCAATACCGTTGCCCACGATATTTAATACAGCTTGGATCAATTGCTGTTTATCAGCATTTATCTCAGGCAATGCAGGGTCATAGTGTCGCTCGATCAGCAATCTATTTATTGGCTTCGAGGTGCGGCTACTTGATTTAACCGATACCAAGCCGGCCACATGCTCTAGCACTTCATGAATATTTAACTTGGCCAGCTTGAACTGCTCTCGTGAGCCCATCACTCTATCGACCAGTTGAGTCAAACGGTCGGCCTCTTTAATCAAGATGTCAGTAAGGTCCTGGTGATCAGAATCATCTAATTCCCGATCTAGAAGTTGCGCCGCTCCCCTTATACCGCCCAACGGATTTTTTATTTCGTGGGCTAGGCCACGCATCATCAAGCGAAAAGATTGTTGCCTTTCAAATTGATTAGTTTCTTTGATAAAACGCGAAATACGCTTAATAGAGCAAATTTCAATTAAAATAAAACGTGTGTCTTCATGCACTAACGGAGAAATAGTCATGTCGACCAATGATGAGGTGACCGATAGCTCTAATTCACGTAAAGTAAACTGTGAATTACTTGCCAGACAATCATCCATACATTTGGCCACCGCAGCTGACGGTAGTAAATCAACAATATTTTTGCCCAACATGGTCCGCCGACTCTGTTCAAACAAAGTCTCGGCCGCGACATTCACCCGCTGCACGATTAAATCATGGCTGATCAAAATCAGAGCTGCTTCTAAGTTTTCAAGAAGTATATCTGTTGGTACTTGTTTCAACATGACTTGAGCATTAAACCTACCTAATGTCAGAAATTGGTTTTACGGACCTTCATAAGACCTGACTGCACCAAAACAGTGCATAGCTAGTGAAAAAAACGCCTCAATTAATGAGGCGTTTTTACCAAGCAATTAGCAGCTATAAGATAGCGCAAATTCGATTGGGTGGGTGTTTATACGCAATGCATCAACCTCTTCTTGCTTCAGCGCAATGTAAGCGTCGATTGAATCATCGCTAAATACACCGCCCGCTTTCAAAAACTCACGGTCATTATCGAGAGCATCAAGCGCATAATCCAAACCAGCTGCTACGGTTGGGATTTTCGCTTGTTCAGCGGCTGGCAATTCGTACAAATCTTCGTCTGCAGCATCACCTGGGTGAATCTTGTTTTGAATTCCATCAAGACCCGCCATTAACATAGACGTAAATGCTAAATAAGGATTCGCAGTTGAGTCAGGGAAACGAATTTCAATGCGACGACCCTTAGGGTTAGTCACATATGGAATTCGGCAAGACGCTGAACGATTACGTGCTGAATAGGCAAGAAGAACAGGTGCTTCAAAGCCTGGCACTAAACGCTTATAGCTATTGGTTGAGGCATTCGCAAAAGCATTGATAGCCTTAGCGTGCTTAAAGATACCCCCAATGTAGTACAAGGCTGTTTCACTCAAACCACCATAGCCGTCACCAGCAAAGACGTTCTGTCCATCTTTGAAGATAGATTGGTGTACGTGCATGCCTGAACCGTTGTCACCGACAATAGGCTTCGGCATAAAGGTAGCTGTCTTACCGAACATGTGCGCAGTATTATGAACTGCATACTTGAAGATTTGTACTTCGTCGGACTTCTTGACTAAAGTGTTGAAAATAGTCCCTATTTCACACTGGCCTGCTGTTGCAACTTCGTGATGGTGAACTTCTGTAGGTACACCCATCGCCTCAGATGATTGGCACATGGCAGCACGTAAATCATGTAACGAATCTACCGGAGGTACTGGGAAATAGCCTCCTTTCAGGCCCGGGCGATGCCCCATATTGCCACTTTCATATGGCTTGTCAGAGTTCCAATATGCTTCTTGTGAATCGATTTCATAAAATGCGCCTCTTGGCTCGTTAGAAAATCTAACGTCATCAAATACAAAAAACTCATTCTCTGGGCCAAAGAAAGCAGTATCACCAATACCCGTTTCCTTTAAATACTCTTCGGCACGCTTAGCGATTGATCGCGGGTCACGTCCATAACCTTGCATTGTTTCTGGTTCGATGATGTCACAACGCAAGTTCATGGTTTTATCTTGAAAAAATGGATCAAGTACGGCGGTTTCTATATCCGGCATCAAAATCATGTCTGACTCATTAATGCCTTTCCAGCCTGCTACCGAAGAACCATCGAACATTTTACCTTCAGAGAAGGTTTCCTCATCCACCACAGTAGTTGGCACCGTTACGTGCTGCTCTTTACCGCGAGTGTCGGTGAAACGGAAATCGATATACTTAATATTTTCGTCTTTAATCTGTTTTAGTAGGTCCGAAACTGACATTACTTTTACCTCAATAACAATTGTTGATTTTGGCGACCGC
>JBLHMH010000072.1:0-16396 GCA_047621785.1 Polaribacter sp.
CTGCTACTCAACTTGATCTAAGGGCGGCATATCAAGAGCATCCCTAAAAGAATTATGAAAATGGTGCAGGGGTGCTTCATTGCGCCCCAAGATAGAATGCGTGATTAATCCCGATTTAGCAGTTCGTTGCTGATGTTCTCCCATCAGATAGTCTTCTTGCTCGATGGTGCTACTAAACACTTCCAGTGATGATTCGGGGGTAAATAAATCTTTTGGTTTGCGACGTTGGTAAACTTTGTCGGGCGTAATTATAAACTCTTCGTCTGTGACATCAATCATATCTAGCGCTTGCTGGGTGAAATAAGATGTGATGCGACTGATCGAGCGTCCCGGATCTTTCTCATCTGGATAGATCCGTACAATATTCACCAGCCCGCGAGTTACTACCACTTGTATATTAGGAAATAAATAATAGAGCACGAAGGCAACGTTCTGTAGCTCCCATTCGCTCTCAGGTCTGTCTCGAAGAACATCGATGGATTTGTTCGCGGTAACAAAACGGTGGTGACGGCCAAACTCTTGATAGTCCAAATTGTTACCATAGTAGACTTGGCCAAGGGTGTTTTTATGTAGTTTTGCAAAATGATAGGTTTCGCCAAACGTATCGTTTGCGAGTTTCCAGTTAAGATCCATTTTTATTGTTTTATTGGCGGTACTTTTCAATTCACCAAGTTTATAGGCAGCCAATTCTTCGACTAATGAACCTAGCAATTCATCAATGTCCAATTTGCTATCTGGTTGTGGATGTACCCATAGCATACCGTCGCGTTCTACCGCAGGCAGCGCGAGCAGTCCATAAGCGGATTTGTCAATCTCGCCGAAATGATCCATCTGTGGAACCCCGACAAGGTCGCCTTTGCAGGTGTAAGTCCACGAATGAAATGGACACACAAATGAAGACTTGTTGCCGGCCGCTTCGCTCGCTACCCTTGCACCACGATGTCGGCAGGCGTTCACAAAAGCGTGGAACTGGCCTTGCTTGTCACGGGTGGCAAGAACTGGCACCCCAAAATCATCTATCGTGAAGAAGCTTCCTGGTTCAGGCAAATCCCCAGATAGGCCAACCATCTGGGGATGCTGGCGAAATAAAGTAGTCCACTCCTTAGCAGCTAAATCTGGGCAAACATAAGATGAGGTAGGCATCCGATACTGCACCCCAGCGTCATTGTTTTTGCCTTCGTCAAGTTGCCGAAGCAATTCCTTGATAATGCTTACTTGTAGATCATGGTCCATATTAATTTCCCCCGCTGTTGATTGTCAGAGGATCTAGCTAAATAAATGCTGGCGATTTTGCTAGCATGGTGATGGTTCAGCTAAGACTAACAAAATAAATTTAAATCATTATGTTTTAATCAATGCCTTTAAACCAAAGCAGTAACACCAAAGAGCCATTCATGTAGGCCATTCAACAGCATGGTGTAAGCGACAAAGGCTATTAGTACGCTAAGTAAATCATACCGCCAGTGCGGTGTTTGCGGATCATCTTCGACTGGTTTTTCACGCAGCGAAACGGCGACTAGGGCAATTAAACTATAAACTAGAAACGAACCGAATAGGGCGAACTGCGGTAGATCAGCTCCATCTAGTAAATGCGCGAACGACCACGCTGCTACTGCCAATAACATGGGGTGCCTTGTTGTCTTTTTTATAATACCAGTAGGCAGTTGCGACGCGGCCAGCAATAAAACAGCCACAACCATCAGCCCGGGAATAAATGCTCGACCATTGTCAACGCCATTGAATACATAGGCCGATGGTTGAGTCAGTGAATAGCCCCAAATTATCGCGACAAATCCAAGTAATGAGACAAGGCTATACAGCCCCATGTATTTTGCCTCACCCCATTTTTGTTTAATATTAGCGCCAGCTATGCGAGAGCGAAATGCGCTATAAAGATGTAAACCGAAAAATAGACTTAAGCCTATATAGAGTATTGTCATGATTACCTCGGGTAGTTTAAATTAAGTTTTTTTGCTAAAAACTATTTTTCGCCAATTGATGAGTCATGTGTCAGTATCTTTGGATTGTGTACGTCAGGGTGCAAAATTAATTTTTGCTGGAGCCGGAGCTGGGATCTCCAATCTGCACAGAAAACGCGTCAGAGACCAGTGTCTTTACATTATTACCGGTGAGTGTTTTAAGAAAAGCGACTAAAGCGGCACGTTCTGCTTGCTTGAGCTTAAGTGGCTTTATCAGCGGGCTAAGCAGTTCGTTGGGTATTCCGCCCAGGTTATAAAAATCGACTACGTCTTCCAGGCTTAGCAGTTCCCCATTGTGCATATAAGGTGCGGTCAATGCCACGTTGCGCAAAATGGGCGTCCGGAATTTCCAGCGATCGTTCGGATCTAAGGTAACTTCGTAACGACCTAAATCGTTTGGCTTGAAGTTGCTAACGCTTGCGATTCGAGCCTGAGCTATGTGAGCACTAATGCCTGGCGCTAGCTGAACCTGTACCGGTTCTGAGGTTCCAAGCATGGAATCTTGGTAGCCAATCCCGGTATTGTGGGTTTGATTATCGGTAAATAGTGCATGGTCTTTTTGGATTAAATGACAGCCGGAGCAGCCAGCTCTACCGATAAATAATTGGTAGCCAAGGATCTCTTGATTATTGAGTGCCTGAGTATCGCCCGCGTATAGCCAACGATCGAATCGAGAGTCGCCTGAGACCAGCGCTCTTTCATATTGAGCAAGTGCCAAGCCGATAGTTTGCATACTTGCAGGCGTGTTAAAAGCCTGTTCAAATAGATCCGTATAATCACCTGCTTGTTGAACGGCTTCAACCACGTAGCCTATTGATGGATTATTCATTTCATTGCTGGCGAGCAATGGTGACCAAACTTGTAGTTCTAGACTAAATTCACGTTGATCCAAGAACAAGCGCGAATAGTATGCTGCGTTTAATAGGGTCGGCGCATTTCGTTTGAGGCCTCGACCTTCGAAGCCTATTGGGCGAGCTAATTCATTATTGGTGAAGCCCTGCTCCGGCACGTGACACATAGCGCAGGACATAGTTTTATTGAGCGATAGCCGTCGGTCGAAAAACAACTTTCGTCCAAGTGCGATTTTGCGGCTGTCAGGAGCATTATTTTTGGGAACCAATAACGGGGGAAGCCCCACCTGTTGGCTGCGCGCTATCTTTAGCAAGTCAGCCGGGCGCCCAATGCGTTGCTCTAGGCTTAAGGAGTCAGTCTTATAGTCTACATGGCTATAGTTGGTTTTATCGTCGCCTGGTGCCAAGCGAATGTGTTCTTGCGCGGAGACATTTAAGGCACCTAAATACAGGCTTGCAAGCAGCAGCGACCACTTTAACAAAGCCACCCTAGAAACCCCTTAGCCGGTTAGATAGTCGCAATCTTTTAGTTGCTGTCGCTGTTGTTGCTGTCGTTAGTCGATGGTTGTTCAGCAATTAAGGTGAGTGCATCGTTGATTAAGATATCTGGATGCAAAAATGAAACATTGTATATATTGCGTATCTGCTTTTCTCGGTCGATTAAATAAACCCTTAAAATATGTGAAAATTTCTTACGACCGCCTTTAAGGCTCGCGTCTGGGATTACGCTTTGTTGATACGCATCCAGAATTGGTTGAATCGCTTGATCTGACTCCGACGTTAGAAATCGCCAATCAGCTGAGCCTTTATCATTGGCGCTACTACCGCGAATACTTTCACCGAATTCCTTCATGGCTGCTGGCGTATCGAATTGCGGATCAAAACTAAGTGTCAATAAACGCAGATTATTAGCCAACTTTGGTTGTTCGCTAATCTTGTTTGCCAGTTTATGTGAAACCATGGTGGAAAGAGGGCAGCCATTAACGTCATCACAAGTTCGGTAGATAAAGCTCAGGATGGTTATCTTTTCACCTAATAAATCATCCAGATCGAGTGATTTCCCATCGGAGTCTAAGATTGCTCCACCAGCGGCTGGCCGGATTACGGGTAGTTCATAGGTGCCGGCGGCGGGCGCCGTAAAACTAAGTTTTCCCCAACCGGGAGCAAGTAAAACCTCAGGGTTAGAAGATGCAGCAAAAACGCCCTGACCTAGAGTCAGGGCGTATGCTAATGCAGCAATTAAAACAAATTTACTCATACCTACTAATATCCACTAGCCGGTGATGATGAATCGTCATTGCTGCTTTCTACAGCTGCCGCTTTGTCGTTCATCTCATAGGGGCGTTGCATGCCGTAGAGGCCATAAGCGCCAAACCGCATCTGATGCGCACTACCCAGTTTTTCTGCTTTAAAATCAATCTCAAATTCTAGATTGAGTTCCTTACCATCCCATGTGTAGGATTTGAAAAACTGCTGGTCGTCGGCACCTTTCTTATCCCAATTTCTAAGCAAAGAAGACGTAAAGTAAGCGCGCTTGCCATCCCAGCTTTGGGAAATCATATTGAGTTGCGAGCCGACCACCTTTTCATAGGTCTGTTTTGGGTTAAACGGATCAGATATGTCGAAGTAACGCGCTTTTCCATCCATAAATGTTTGAACCCATAGGCCGTTATCATCTGAGGTGATAGAGATATCAACCGGTAGCGGGATCTTTGATGGATCGCCGATATCCGCAACTGCTTTTGCCTGCCACTCGCCATCAGCATCTTCGTACATCAACCAAATTTGCGAAGTCAGCGCAGTGGTAGTGAAACAATAATTATGATCTGGCTGCCATGCACAACGAATCTCTAAAGGCGCACCCGGCATATCAAACACTTTTTCAGGTTGCTTGGTATGCAGGTTCCATTTAACTGCGGTGCTACCAAAGCGTTTCATCGCTTCAGGGTCGCCAAGCATGGTGCCAAAGTCCATCATATAGTTAGACCATCCAGTAAAGGACGACGTGAACATAGCGTTGCGTCGGGGCAGTGCGCGCACATCATAGCCATAACCGTCTGCGTATTTGCCTGATTTCACCGCGCCTCTAAGATCTTGGTCGGTCGGATGCCAATGGGTTGCGATATAGTCCCCAGTATTGGAGTACTCAACCATTGCAGTTCGACCACCGTGATCGGTATTATTGGATAATCCGGTCACCATTATTTTGCCGGCAAGGGCATAAAACGTGTGTGGTCCAACCACGCCGCCGCTGGCTTTCACAAAATCATCAATCGTTTTATAAAGAGTGGGTTTGGCAGGGTCGGTGTGTACATCAAAAATAAAGATCTTATTGCTGTCCAGTCCGCCGGCCCATAAATATCGCCGATCATCAGTAAGGCCCGAATGGTGTGCCTCGTTACGCCCGCCTACCGAAAGAGTATTGATTACCTTGCCGTATTTGGGCGACGCGGGATTAACATCAATCGTTACCATTTTATCTTGTTCATCGCCAAGGCCTTCTTCGCCTAAGGTCCAGACGTAGACAAAATCTTCTTGTCCAACGATCTTTGCCATATACGGTGACATGCAGGTTTCGTCTGCTTGGGCACTCAGCGATGCTCCGATCAATAAGCCTGCTAACAGGCCGAGGGTAGTGCTTTTAAATAACTTCATGGTTTTCCTCCGAGGTGTGTACTTTCTTTATTGGGTTCTAATTATTTGATTTTGTTAGCCATTCCCGACCTTTAAGCATTCCATTCCAATACACCCAAGGTAGTATTCGTGCTTTAAGGATCCAGGCAAATTTGGTTGGTTGGGTGCCAATATTTAACCAACTTGGGAAGCTTGGGCTTACCTTACCGCCATAGGTGAATTCAGCTAGTACGATTTTGCCTTTTTCGACCGTTAGTGGGCAAGAACCATAGCCATCGTATGCGGCAGACGCTTGTTTTTTGTCAATTGCATCGCAAACGTTCTGCGCGACTACCGGTGCTTGTTTGCGTGCTGCCGCCATTGTTTTTGCGTTTGCGGTGTTCATTACATCGCCTGCGCCCCAAATGTTAGCATACTGCTTGTGTTGCAGGGTCGCTGAGTCAACATCTAACCAACCTGCGTCATCGGATAGCTCGCTGTTTTTGATGAAAGCCGGTGAACACTGGGGAGGGCAAACGTGCAACATATCAAATTTGCTTTCAACCACCGTAGCGTTTCCGTCGGCGTCTGTGGTGTTAAACCAAGCCGTTTGGTTTTCGCCGTCAACCTTAACCAAATTATGCATGTACTTAAGGCCCACACCATATTTTTTCATATAGGCGTTGAGAGCCGGTACATAGGCTTCAACACCAAACAAGACGCCACCGGCGTTGTAAAATTCTACATCAATGTTGTCGAGTTTCCCGTTTGTTAGCCATTGTGACGCAGAAAGGTATAGTGCTTTTTGTGGAGCACCAGCGCACTTAATTGGCATTGGTGGTTGGGTGAACAGTGCTTTGCCTTTATCCAAACCTTGTACCAATTGCCATGTGTAGGGGGCAAGATCGTATCGATAATTTGAGGTGACACCGTGTTTACCCAATGCTTGTTCAAGGCCTTCTACCGCGGCCCAATCCAGTTTCAAGCCAGGCGCTACAACTAGATGATCATAGGATATGCTTGAATCATCATCCAAAGACACGGAGTTTTGTTGTGGCGAGAAACCGATAACTGATTGCTGAATCCAATCTACATTGTTCGGGATTAAGTCCTTGGTTTTTCGGTGCGTCGACTCTTTATCAAAAATACCCCCGCCGACCATAGTCCATCCGGGTTGGTAGTAATGATCAGAAGACGGGTCAATAAGTGCGATGCGTAGGTTTTTCTTACGCTTGAGTAGGCTACTGGCAGTGGCAATTCCGGCCGACCCAGCGCCTATGATCGCCACATCGTAGCGTGTGGAGTTAGTGCTTGATGCTGTCATAAATGTTCCTCGTTGCTTTTAGTTCTTGATTTTTTTGGCATCGAAATATTAAGCATTAAAACTAGCTAATTATCCTAGCCGTTAGTATTTCGTAAACCGCTTGAGAGCACCTTTAAATAGCCAGTGCCGTTGTCGTCAGAATCCGGAAAATCGCGCGCCCGTATATTTCTCTGAAGTAAGGCTAACATCAATCGGGATATGCTAAGTGGTGTATGCGATCAAAATGCTATCCCTATAACTTGGCAAACAACGGTTTTCGTTATCATGTTGTATTCAGGCGCCGTGGTTATTAATATTAACTGCTCTAGAACTTCTAGTTTAGCAACTATCACAGCTTTGTGAAGTTAAATTGAGCATAGCAAAGGTGTTGCGGTCCTATGATTATCGCGTGTTTTAAAATTTTTAGTAGCCTTGTCTAAAAAAGGCCTAGTAATTGTTATTATTTGCGAGGCCTTTGATTACTGTTCAGCTAGTATTCATCTACTAAGGAGAATAATAAGCTACGCTGCAATAAACGTATTTTCTAGGTGGCCGGGAGGCTTTAGTCATGAATATGCCAAAATTTATCATGTCTTTCAAACATGTTTACATATCGGGGTTGCTTATACTCGTGAGCTTGTCTGCTCATGCCCAGTCTAACACCCTAAGCGAACCGATCAGTCAGGCACAATTGGAACAGCTGTTGGCGCCTATTGCACTGTACCCAGACACGATACTGTCGCATATTTTGGTAGCAGCGACCTACCCATTAGACGTTGTTCAGGCAGAGCGATGGACCCAACGTAATCCTGACCTACAGGGTGCTGAGGCTGTGCAAGCGGTTGGCGATCAAGAATGGGATCCGAGTGTTCGAGCCTTAGTGGCGTTTCCGCAGATATTAAAACGTATGAGCGAGGATCTGGATTGGACCCAGCAACTTGGCGATGCGTTTCTGCGCGATGAACAACAGGTTTTGGCCAGCGTACAAATCCTGCGTAAACTTGCTGCTCAAGCTGGAAGTTTAGACCAAATGAAGGAGGTCTCAGTTATCCATGCAGATAGAGTCATCATCATTGAGCCTCGAGAACGTGAAGTGGTTTACGTACCGTACTATGATACCCGTGTTGTATATGGCCCATGGCGCTGGCAGCACAATGACCCAATATTCTGGGATTACCCATATTATGACCGATACTCGAACGGTAGTTATTACTCGCACAACCGCGATAGCTCGTTCTATTGGGGGCCGCGAGTGTCGCTCTCTTTTGGTTTTTTCTTTAATACCTTTTCTTGGCAAGATCTTCATCTTGTAAGGATTTCACCTCGCTACTACCGACCAAATCATTACTATAGCCATTCTGAAATTCTAGCTCACCGTAATTCTGAACGTTGGGTGCATAACCCAGCGCACCGCGATGGACATCGCAATAGACGCATTGTGAACCGAGACTCTCGCAGAGACCACTATCAGAATGACAGAATTGAAAAGGGCCAACGCCAGGGCACATGGTCTCAGGGGCAAACCCGTCAAGAAAGGGTTCGCAATCAACTGGCTATTCCAAAAAATGGTGTTGCCGTTAGACGTAACAATATTAACCAACATACTCAAGTAAATACGAGCAGGCTAAATAATAGAGTCGCAGATAACGCCAGGGTGAACAATAGCAGTGCGCCAGTTCAGACCAGCCAAGTACAGATGCCCCAGCCGATAAGAAACTCTAGCGAAGGGCTGTCTAACAGAGCTCGTCCTGTCGAGGAGGAGCGAAGACCGCCACCGCGCAATTTAAATCGAGAATTGGAAAGGCAGAGGCCGTCTAGATTGTCACAAGCAACCGGTAGTGATATCGGGCGCCAGCAAGGGCCGGCAGCTATACCTGCGGCGAGTAGGCTATCACCGCCTGCAACGCGTCCATCTCCGCCACAAAGACAGGCACAATCAAAACCCGTTCAACCGAGCCAAGCCAACAATCCGCAGCCATCAGTTAAGCCGCGATCAGGCCCAAAAAACACTCAAACTGGCCCACGCCGAGAACGACGCCAACCAAGATAAGGACTTGAGCTACCTTTTTGAGAAAAAGCGTGAATCCATAGGTGCTGCGGCTTGAATCGGCTTAGGCTAAGCTAACTCTTTTTAGCCGATACTTTCTTCTTTACTGCGCTGGTTTTTTTTGGCGCTTTTTTAGTAGTCTTTTTAACTATCTTCTTACTATCCGGCGGGGTTTTGGCCTTTTTCACAATTTTGTGCTTTGTAACGGCACGTGATTTATTTATTGGGCCGACATTTTTTATACCAACGGCTTCTTCTAGTTCAATCAGTGACTCATCCATGTAGTCGATTAGTCGCTGAACTTGCGGCATCGAGCGACGACATGCAGTAATACCGAAATCAACATTTTGGTCGTAGGACACTAGGGTTATGTTTAGTGAAATGCCTTCGGTAACAATAGATGCGGGATATAAACCGTCTAGTTTCGCACCTTCCCAGTACATCGGTTGCCTCGGGCCCGGCACGTTAGATATTACAGTACTAAACGGCGGAAATTTACTCATCAAGCCGAGTGGAAAAATCAATAGCCCAGGGGCTTGTAGGAGTTGTAACAATAAGGCGGCTTCTTTGGGTTTCAAGCCCTGAAACAATTCTTTTCCAGCGACCATCGAGGCACGAATTTTATTGAAGCGCTCTACTGGATCTTCAATATCGGTTGCCAGATCGGCGCTGATTGCCCCTACTGCATTTGATGAGTCAATATCACCTTTTGCGCGTAATGAGACGGGCACCATTGCCTTCATTGATTTCTCAGGTAATTCGCTATGCTCCAGCATATACGTGCGCAAGCCACCGGCGCACATTGCCAATACCGCGTCATTAAAGGTTCCATCTAGTGCTTTACCGACATTACGAATTCGCGCAAAAGGCCAAGACTGAGCAACGAAACGCCGTGCACCATCGACAGGCGTATTGATAGAACTTCTTGGTACGTCCATCCAAGGTAGGGCCAACGCACCTCCTTTGCCTCGCCAGCCATCTACTAATTTTCTTAGTGACCCCAATACCTGTTTACTGGTATCAAATGTTTGTTTTACCGCATCGGCAACATTACGTAATTCTTGGTCACTATAGTTGCTTGGCCGACCTGCTTCTAATTGTGCCCGGTAGCGTTCCTGAACTTCATACGATAAAGCCGACCCTTGATCGCGCACATTCTCATCCGGGGAATACATGCTGTTGGCTAGATGCATGGATCGGGCGCCATCAACGGCGGCATGATGAAACTTGAAATAAATGGCGAACTGTCTATTTTGCAGACCTTCAATAAGATGCATTTCCCACAGCGGTCGGTTTCGGTCCAACAAGGTGCCATGCAAGCGAGACGCGAGCGCGAATAATTCGCGATAACGTCCTGGTTTGGGTAATGCAGAATGGCGAATATGGTACTCCAAATCCAAAGACTCTTCTGGCTCCCAGAACACCGGTCCCGCGAGGCCCAAACGACCCATGCTTAGGCGGTCGCCAAATGGTGGTTGCAACACATCAACTGCGCGAAGGTTTTTTGCCAAGCCGCGCAGAAATTTTTGCTCATCGGCGCCTTCAGGCAAGGTGAATAGATGCAGACCGCCAACATGCATAGGCGTTTTTCGATTCTCCGCCAGGAGGAAGGAGGTATCGATCATGGTGAGCTTTTTCTTGAGCATAGGGTGTCCTTTCATTCTTTGAATTGTGAGAGACTAATTAGCAGTTTACGACGTTGTTGACGCTAAACCTTATGGGTGAGCATTAGACGGTAATCTTGAGCATCACAGCGCCTATCTTAAACCAGTTTACATACTCGGATCAATTCTAGGCGGTCTATTAAAGATAGTCTTTAAGGGTTTCGCAGGAGAATTCCCAGAGTCGATCGGCTAACTTTTGGTCTTGCCCATGCCGACTCGGTCGTTCTTCATTGCTGTCAGAAAAATACCGCCCGCTAACACCTGTAAGTTCAGGCGCAGTAGCAACATAGCACTGAGTAGCCGCGCCCTGTGGTATAGTTTTGCTGCCCATCATCATGCCGGCGACCCATCCTGAGACAGGGTGGTTGAAGACAAGGCCTTGAATTCCGCTCATGCTGCGGCTTAAATTAGTGCGGATGATACCGGGATGAACCGCATTGGCAGTTGCATTACTGCCTTCTAGCTGTTTTGATAAAGCGAGCGCCGTCAGCAGATTTGCAAGTTTTGATTGCCCGTAAAAGGTCCAATCTTTGTAATATTTGTTCCCATCTAAATTATCAAAGTTAATTCCTTTGGACGGTGCCATCTTGTGCGCCAAGCTGGATAACATCACAATGCGGCCTTGTTTTGCTTGCTTTACGCGCTCCAGTAAATTGTGTACCAGCAAAAAGTGGCCCAAGTGATTGGTATTAAATTGTTGCTCAAAGCCGTTTGCCAGTTCTAGTTTGGGCAAGGCCATGATGCCTGCATTACACAGTAATACGTCTATCGGTAAATTCAGTGCATTAATCTTATCAGCGCATTGTTTGACGGATTCAAAGCTGCTTAGCTCGCATGCAAAGGGGGTTATATGGCCCTGTATTTCGTTAGCGGCGTGGGTCGCTTTTTCAATGGTTCGTGCGGTGCCTATAATGTGTGCACCGCGCTTAGCAAGTACTCGCATAGATTCATTGCCAAGGCCGGAATTAATGCCGGTGATCACAACGGTCTTGCCGCTTAAATCAATGTCAGCGGTTACTTGTTCGGCGGTACTTTTCTTGTTAAAACCACTTTTAATCATTTTGGTTCCTAGTCATTTAGCTTGATTGTACTTTGTCTTTGCCGGTTGACCTGCAAAGACGTTACGTCGGGTCGGGAGTAATGACCGGCAGGGTCAAAATTGTGTCGTTCTTCACGTACTCGTTCTAAGTCGATTTGCGCGACAAATAAACCTTCTTTTCCAGTCTGAGGCTCGATTATCCAATCACCGTTAGGCGCAGCTAAACAGGAGCCCCCATCAGCTAATATTTTAGTGTCGCCTGCACCAGCAATAATGGTTTGGTAATGCGGAATGTCTTCAGGGATATCGGCAAGCGACATCATGCCACCAACACTCATCACAAACGAGCGACCTTCTTTTGCTAGAAACGGGGTGATGTCTTGGGTATTGCGAATTGAACCAGGCCAAATCATGACATGTAAATTCTCGCCTTGGCCATAAAGAGACGCCCTGGCCAGCGGCATCCAGTTCTCCCAGCAATTTAGACCGCCTACCGTAAAGCTCTTTAGAGCATGCGTCGTCAGGCCATGTCCGTCACCGGGCGACCAAACCAAGCGTTCTTCATAAGTTGGCATTAACTTTCGGTGTATCGACTGAATGTGGCCCTGTTGATCGATGTACACCATCGAGCAATACAGACTCATTCCAGTACGGTCACGAGGGCGTTCAATGGTTCCGAGGTATACAGCAACCCCATGTGTTTTTGACTGTTGGCAGACTTTATCTAAATCGCCTGCTTCAATATCCACTGCATTACGTACATAGTGGGCGAAGAGTTGCTTCTGATCTTGGGCATTAAAACGAGCACCACCACTAAGGTCCACCCAGAATGGATAACCAGGCACTAGCGCTTCACCAAAGGCAATCAGATCACAGCCTTTTTGGCCTGCATCGGCAATTACATCACAAACCTTGTCAATCGTTGCGCCTCGATTCAGCCACACTGGCGTTATCTGAGCTAGGCCTACGGTCAATAGATCGGAGTTAGAATTAGCTGGTGTATTCATAATAAGGCTTATTAAATTAACGCTCTTATGCCAATAGCATTGTGCAGCAGGTTGTATTATCTAGTTGGTCTATTTTAAATACCATGCACTGGCCTGCCGCTGTGGCTACAGTTACTATGGCGCGACAGCCTGCATTAATAAGCCGCTTAGCCATGCGCCATAGGTGCCTAAGACATAGCCGAATACCGCGAGTAAAACACCAACTGGTGCTAAGGCAGGGTGAAATGCGGCAGCTAATACGGGGGCAGACGCTGCACCACCAATATTGGCTTTGCTGGCAATCGCCAAAAAGAAATAAGGGGCTCGAATAATTTTTCCGACTATCAGTAGAAAAACAATATGGATCACCATCCATATGCCACCGACCAAGAACAAGCCTGGGTGGTCAGCCAATGACCGAATATCCATTTTCATACCTATGGTCGCAACTAATACAAAGATAAATACCGTGCCAATTTTCGATGCGCCCGCGCCTTCATAACTTCGAACCTTGGTAAACGACAAGCCAACCCCGATTGCGGTGGCAATGACAATCAACCAAAAAAACTTTGAGGTCAGACTAAATTTTGCTAGACCTGGTGCATTTGCTAGAATAAACGGCGAAATATTATCGGCTAGAAAATGAGATGCCGCAGTAGCGCCAAAAGCGATGCCCAACATCACCATTAGATCAGCGGTGGATGGATTGCGGTTAATGCTCTTGCCATAGGCTTCCATTTTTTTCTGTAGGTGATCCACCGATGATGAGTCGGCTTTAAAGAAGCGGTCGATTTTGTCCTTTTTGCCTATTCCAATTAATAGAAATGCCATCCAAATTTCGGCAACGATTATATCAACCGTGATCATTATGCCGAACAGCGTGTCTGAAGGATTAAATACCTCATACATAGCCGCTTGATTCGCGCCCCCGCCAATCCAACTACCAGCGATGGTGGTCATGCCACGCCAAACAGCTTCTGGCCCTGCACCGCCTACTAAATCAGGATTAAATCCCGATACAATCAAAATTGCCAAAGGGCCGCCGACGATCACCCCAACGGTTCCGGTGAGAAACATGACTATAGGCTTATATCCCAAACGCGCGATCTCTTTCAAATCTACACTGAGTGTCAGTAAAATTAAACAAGCCGGCAGTAGATATCGAGAAGCAACGTGGTAAAGCTGGGAGTGCTCACCATCCACAATATTGAAGGTATTCAGAAGTGATGGTAAGAAATAGCAGAGTAGCAGCATTGGCACTACGCTATAGAATTTTTTAAGTCTTGGATTTTCGCTGGATGAGGTTTTAAAAACAAAAGCGAGTATAGCTAGCAATAAACCAAGTACCACTGCGTCGTTAGTAATAAGTGCGTGAGATGTTTCCATTGTTTAATGCTAGCAGACTTTATCTTTTGCTTCAGTTTTTGCGGTAAACTCACCCCATGCCATTTGCTATATTATTTATCGTTGCCTTTTTAGTAGGCGTCATCATTTACAAATACAGTCGGAATTGGGTTTCAACTGTATTAATCCCGACGACACTGTTTCTGGTCAACACACTCGCTGATACACAAGCCAGAGATGCTTGGGCATTCACCTTGGTCTTTGGTCTTCCGTTGGTATTCTTTGCCAGCCTGTTAGGCGCCTATGTGGTGCAAATTAGAACCATCGAGCCAGAGTCCGAAGAGGGTGAAGAGACAATTGACGAAGATTTAAAGGAAGACTGATTAGGGTCATTTGCCTAAAAGGGGCGAAAAACCCGTTTAAGCAGTCCGCGACTGTCTCTAGTTGGCCCTTAACGGCCGGTCGATTAGATATAAAAAAGGAACTTAAGCTCCTTGATTGAAAATATCATCCTGTTGTGCGAAGTTACAGGCGTAAAAGCTCGACGAACGTTACACTTGGTTTACTCGCTCTAGTCACTATATATTTAACTGTGCGGGGTAAGTACTAATACAACTTTCAGTTGTGTCGAAATGATTTGTCCGTTGAGCTATTGTTGTCTATACAGGGGGCACGGAGTTGCAGTCGCGAAGAATTAAACCTGCCTTTGTTCAAAATCAAATACTGATTAGCAGTAGCCACCGGAGTTACCATTGGAATACATAATTGCATTATTTTCAGATCCTGCGGCTTGGGTCGCGTTGATAACGCTTATAATCATGGAGGTTGTATTGGGAATAGACAACTTGATCTTCATTTCTATTTTAACCAATAAGCTGCCCGAGAATATTCGTCCAAAAGCTCGAAAAATTGGTATCAGCGCTGCTCTAATACTTCGCTTAGTCTTATTGGGTGCCGTAGCGTTTATTGTAAAGTTAGTAGACCCAGTTTTTAGCGTTTTCGAGAACGCTTTTTCATGGCGAGATATTATATTAATTGTGGGCGGACTTTTCCTCGTCTGGAAGGCAACAAAAGAACTGCATCATTATGTAGATCCCGATCCTGGGCCTGACATGCTGAATCCATCTGTTGTTATAACTAGTTTTACCACAGTGATTGTACAGATCTTAATTCTGGACTTAGTCTTCTCTATAGATAGCATCATCACTGCCGTTGGTATGACCGAACATATGCCAATCATGTTTGTAGCCGTTATCGTTGCTGTAGTCACAATGATGGTGGCTGCAACCCCTTTGGCCAATTTCATCAACGATAATCCAACTATTATTATGTTGGCGCTTGGGTTCTTACTTCTGATTGGAACTACTCTAATCGCCGAGGGGTTTGGGGCTCATGTTCCCAAGGGTTACATATATGCGGCAATGGCTTTTTCGGCCATGATAGAGGGATTAAACATGATGTCGCGCAACTCACGCCAGAAAGCCAACAAAAGGTTGAAACAAAATTTACCTGAAGATCCATCGTGAATAATTTCGTAGGTTATGAAAAAACTTCGGTACTTTTGCGGCGCGCAGCATTAGAACTGGTTTTGACAAGTTAACTTTTAGGCGAGTCGTTTAGCCCTCATAATTAGGTATGAATACATACAAAAGACATCGTTTTCCGCCTGAAATAATCAGTTACGCAGTTTGGCTGTATTTTCGACTCAACTTAAGTCATCGAGATATTGAAGATTTATTAGCACAGCGTGGGATTAATGTAAGTTACGAATCAGTGCGATGCTGGTGTCTGAAACTTGGTCCAAAGTATGCAAAGCGGTTGAGGAGAAAGCATCGTGGTTTCGGTGATACGTTCTTCGTCGATGAAGTATTTATTAAGATCGGGGGCAAACAACATTATCTCTGGCGGGCTGTAGATCAAGATGGCGAAGTTGTCGATGTATTACTTCAAACCAGGCGAAACACCGCAGCGGCTATGCGTTTTTTTAAAAGAATTTTGAAGTCAGCAGGCGGTTCGCCTCGCACGATTGTTACGGATAAGCTCAGAAGTTATAGTGCGGCTCAGAGAAAAATGGGAGGGACTTGGGAACACGATACATCACAGTATTTGAATAACCGCTGTGAACAATCACATCGGCCAACTCGAAGTAGAGAGCGGGGCATGAAAATGTTTAGATCGATGAAACAGGGTCAACGTTTCTTGAATGTTCACGCTGCTGTCTATAATTTATTCAACTTAGGTCGACATTTGACCACGGCCAAGAACTATCGAAAGTTTAGACAAAATTCGTTCAATGAATGGGATTTGGTAGTTTTATAAACAAGCAATAACGAATTTTATTCGCTCCGCGAAGTTAAGTTGTCAAAACCCTTGAAAGCATTTTTGTCAGTCCTAAGGCTTCTTAGACGAATCGAGTGCAGTTATCAGTGTTTGCGCGCCTGCAACCTGGCTTTCATACAAATCCCTTAGAACCCTGTCCTGAGCCAGTTTCTGGTGCAGCTGCTGCAAGAGAGACGGGTGCTCGCGAACGGCTGCCAGGATCCTCTTTGCCTCCTCTTTCTCTAATTCAA
>JBLHMH010000073.1:0-16185 GCA_047621785.1 Polaribacter sp.
AGCGAGCGGGGTCAGCAAAAAGTTCAAATACAGAAGTCTGGTCGTGGGCTGACGACAACGATCAAACTACGACAGAGCGTGATGACTAAACCCCAAATTATTAGCAGAAGGCAATAGAGATGACCGATGCAAACGTAATTTTGTGGGGGCGTCGTATCGGCGCAGTATCATGGCTTGATGAGCAAACTATTGGTGTCTTTCAATATGCGCCTGAATTTGTTGCCAGCGACATTCAAGTGGCACCGCTAACCATGCCGTTACGCGTGGCCCCTTATGAGTTCAACACCCTAGCGCGGGATACGTTTTATGGCCTGCCAGGTTTATTGGCCGATTCACTTCCCGATAAATTTGGTAACGCGATGATTGATGCGTGGCTGGCCAGAATAGGGCGAAGTCCACAATCCTTCAATCCGGTGGAACGTCTTTGTTATCTTGGTGATCGGGGTATGGGTGCGCTTGAATTTCAGCCAGTTATGCATCGGCGAAATAACCGTAATGTTGCGCTGGATGTAGCTGAGCTAGTCAATCTAGCAAATCAGGTTCTAAGCCAACGAGAGAACTTAACCGGCACGCTGACCGGTGTTAATGACCAAGCACCGATCGAAGATATCATTCGAGTTGGCACCTCAGCCGGTGGTGCAAGAGCCAAAGCAATTCTGGCGTGGAATGCCCAAACTGGCGAGTTTCGCTCAGGGCAAGTTAAACAAAAAGAGGGCTATAGCAACTGGTTGATTAAGTTCGATGGTATCAGCGGCAACCGCGATAAAGAACTGGCAGACCCGCAGGGCTACGGGCAAATTGAGTACGCTTACTATTTAATGGCGCTAGATGCCGGCATTACCATGAGCGAATCTCGATTACATCACGAGGGCGGGCGCTCACACTTCATGACAAAACGCTTTGATCGCACCGATGCCGGACAAAAATTGCACATGCAATCCTTAGGCGCAATGATGCATTGCGACTTCAATCAGGCCGGTGCTCATTCTTACGAACAAGCACTGCACGTTATCGCTAAGCTAGATCTAAGCATGGCTGAACGCGAGCAACAGTTTCGTCGCGCGGTGTTCAATGTAGTTGCACGCAACCATGATGATCACGTAAAAAACATCGCCTACTTGATGGATAAATCCGGCCAATGGCGACTAGCACCGGCGTATGACATGATTTATTCATACAACCCCAGTGGCGCGTGGACCGGTAAGCATCAGATGAGTATCAATGGCAAGCGTGACGGGTTTAGTTTGGATGATTTGTTAGAGCTAGCTAAGAGTGGTGGTATCAAGGCAAGGCTTGCTAAAAGTATTGTCAGTGAAGTGGCAGAGGCTGCTGATAATTGGCCATTGTTTGCGAATGAAGCCGGTGTGTCAGAGACCACAATTGAGAAAATAAGAGGTAGTTTTCGTAGTGTCACTTACTGAATGTGACCTTCGCACCAATAGATCTGATCATGATCCAACCTCCCGTCACTCTGAGCCCGACCCCGCACCGTCATCCTGAGCGTAGCCGAAGGATCTGGTTTTTCATCTCTGAACCAAGCGACGAGGCTGTTCTACCACGGGTTAGTCTACCAGGGATCTGGTTAAGTTCACTTGCGCAGCTTATCCCGAAGACTTAAAGTCGGGGTGTACAAGTAAGCCTGTATGGCTGAGAAACAGCTTGATTGATCAACGTCGTCCAATTCGTGAACTATTGATTTCCTTTATTGATGGTGTCCCCATTTGCCCCATAACCATAGCCAATTCCGCGCGCAGGATATCTAAAACACTTTCCACACCGGCTTGGCCAAAGGATGATAAACCCCAAAGGTATGGTCTACCAATGCAGACCGCATCAGCGCCCATTGCTAGGGCCTTATATATGTCAGTGCCTCTGCGAAAGCCACTATCAATCATTACTGGGACTCGACCTCTCACTGCACTAACAACTTCGGGTAGGCTTTCAAGCGATCCCCAGCCGCTGGCTTCTGCTCGACCACCGTGATTGGAAACGATTATTGCGTCTGCACCATGTTCTACCGCATTTTTGGCATCCTCCGCGGTTACAATGCCTTTGATGACGACATTCATGTTAGTGATTCCTTTTAAACGACTAATATAATCCCAAGTCATTCCAGGGGTATCAAGTTCTTCAGTTTTCGCTCCAGTATCTAGATACATTGGTTTTCTATCGAAATATTTTTCTGATGTTGATTGGTCGTGACAAGCAGAGCAATCACGAGTATCTGTAGCAATATAGCGGTCCATCGTCACTCTTTTGCTTCCAGAATTCAGATCGACCGTTAACACCACCGTAGGTGCGCCGGCTTTTTCTGCTCTTCTTACTATTTTTTCGCCGACTGAAAAATTGCTGGTTGGATAGAGCTGCATCCAGACGGGCCCACCCCGAGCTGACATGACATCTTCGATTGAACTTGTGGTTACATTCGAAAGTATTTGTAAATGATCACGGGAGCGTGCTGCCTTAGCCACTGCAATTTCTCCTTCTGGATGAAACGCACGTTGACTACCGACTGGTGCCAGTACAATTGGCGATGTTAATTTTTGACCCAGCAAGGTTATGCTGGTGTCGATCTCAGATGTATCAACCATTCTTAATGCTCTTAGATAAACTTTTTCAAAAGCTTTGCGATTGGCATCCAATGTCTCATCAGCATCCGTGCCTGTGGTCATATAACCCCAATGAGCTGGGGGTAGAATATTTTTTGCCACTCTTTCAAAATCGAAGACATCAAGTGCGTGTTTCGGATCTTTAATAAGAGTGAATAACGATTTATCTGATGCACTGCCCCGGTTAGAGCCATCACTTAGCTGAGTATCTGCTAGTAACTGTGAGGGAGAAAGACCCGCAAAAAAAGGACTAGCTGCTAAAAATTTAAATAATTTGCGACGCGCTAAAGCTTGAGCATTCATAGTTTCCTCTAATTAATTGTAAATCTGTTTTGACGATTAGCGGCAAAAGCGTAATAACATCTCACTGTTTTATAAGTACATCCTAGGGTAACGATAGCATTTAAGTATGAAGGAATGTCTTATGTATAACAAACGAGGCCATAGAAGAAGAGATTTGTTATCTCTTCTACAGTACAAATTCCGATGGCCATCTACGTGGACGACCTACCAGTGATCACAGACACCCACAATTAGCTTTTTATAATCAAAGTGCTATGCTTGATTTTGTCGGTGGGTGCTCAAATAAGGATTTTGATGTAATCTGCTCCTTTGGTATAGGACACTATTGGCCGGCAGGTTATAGAGAAGTTTTGACGCTAACTGCGGCTTGTCTCCAGCGAATAATAAATAACTTAAAAGGATCTACAATCACAAGACTCGTTTTTTTCACTGAGTTTGTTATTTTCCCATAACGCGCTCTACTGGCGAAATGGATTCGTAAATACTCTGACCATTGTGTGGGCGAATCAGCGAAAATTCTTCCACTAATTGGACTGACATAGATGGCTTTCCGGCCGACCCTAAGCGAGGGGGGTTGATCTACTAGGGATCGCTTAATTCAATCGAATCGCTTGGAGGCACTGCTAGCTTCCAAAGTAGTATGTTATGCCATGTTGAATTTTTGGTTAAAGAGGGCGTACTTAAACGATCTGTAGAAAATTTTTCCGATGGATTAAATTAGTGCCTTATCATTGCCCGATTAACAGTTACCAATCACCAACATCAGTAGGGACACATATGCGAGCTATCTTTCTTTTTTTATTGTTTATTGTTTATTGTTTATTGCGTTACTCTCACGCCCAACGCTGAGGCAAAGCGCTTGCCGATTGAGAGCTTTGCAAAGCAAGCTGATATGTCTAGTACTAGGCTTGCTCCCAATGGAGAGCGCTTGGCGTTTATTGCTCGGTTTAAGTCTTCCGATAAGAACGGATATGTTGTTTCAGTTCTAGATATTGCGACTAACGAACGGAAAAATTATGGTTTTACTGATAATAGTAAGTTCCAATATTACGGTGTAGATTGGCTAAACGATATAACACTTAGACTCAGACTTGAATACCCCATTCAGCGCAGGAATACGCTAAGCTTTGAAACGCGAATGTTCAAGCTGAACGTTGAAACTGGTGTAATGGATTCTCTGGTGCCAGAAAATTTGTTCTCTCAAGGCGGGCGATGGGCACCGACTTATTATGGGTACATAGTCGATAATCTTGAATCAGATCAAGACCATTTTCTATTTGCCACAACGACCTCTGAATCAAAGGGCAACGAAGTTTATTTGATAAGTATAAAGGGCGATAAGCCGGTTTTGGTCCAAAAAGGCATCAACTACTATCACTCATGGATGACCGACCAGCAATCCAGAGTTCGGCTCGCAGAGTCGAGTAATGTTCGTGAAAGAAATCGTATTGTTGTTAGGGATGTCGATGGGAACTCATTTAGGACACTATGGGAGTTTGACGCCGACTCTAACGACGAAGTAGTTCCAATGGGTTTTGATTTCGATCCAAATGTTTTATACTTTTCAGCCAAATTGGACAATCGGTGGGTAATCTACAAAGCGGATATTACAGATGAAAAATTAACCAGAACTCTGGTTTACGATAATCCAAATGATGACGTACTAGGTGGTATTCGCTATTCGAGATTAGGTAAGCGAGCTATTGGTGTGTACAAGGGCGCTGGGCAGGGATTCATTTTTTGGGATGAAGAGTATAAAAAGCTTAACCGGACTTTGAGTAAAGCATTACCCGATCTTGAGAATAATTTTTATGACTTTTCCCGTAATGAACAGCAACTTCTTGTTTACAGCAGTTCCGACATTGAATCTGGCTCGTATTATGTTTGGAACCGTGACACTAAAAGAGTAGAGTTGCTCGCATTTAGGTATAAAGATCTTGCTCCAGATCAAATGAGCAAGCAGACATACTCAAGCTTTACCGCACGTGATGGTGTAGAAAGGCCAGTGACCTATACTTTCCCGAAGAATGTGCAAGATAGCAAGCCCACTATCATCACATTGACACGCGAACCCGACTACGTTTTTTATAAGAGCTTTAGTAAACGAGCGCAATTTTTAGCAAATAGAGGCTATAACGTTGCGCAAATAAATCTCAGAGACCCGAAGGACAAAGGTGAGGAATATCGTGAATCTGGTATCGTTGGTTGGGGCACAGATTCCATCAAAGATGTCGTTGATCTTGCGAAGGAACTCTCTAGAAGTAAGGCCGTGAACCCAGACAATATTTGCATCTTAGGAGAGCGCTACGGGGCAATCATTGCCTTAGTTGCCGCTGCATCGGATGAGTTTACATTCAAATGCGTTGTGAGTATTGGAGGAATTACTGATCTAAGGGACTTCGTTAGATTTAAGCGAAAGTAAAATAGTTATGGGAGGCACAAACGGAGTATCGGAGAAAAAATGCAGCGATCCATGAAACTTTCCCCGAGCAACTACGCAGATAAGATCCAAATACCAATCCTCCTTGCGCATGGCGAAGAGGATCAGATGGTTGAAGTAAAACAAAGCCAAGAATTTCACAAAGCCCTGAAGAAAACAAAAGCATCAGTTACCTACACAGAGATAGCGGGTGCTGGACACAATATGAACAAAAATGATGAAAGGCTACATTTGTAGCGCGCTATTGCCGGGTTCTTGGATAACACGTTTGGCGGAGTGAAGTAGTCAGAGAGGATATAGAGCTTGGTAAAGTTATGAGATAGTTTTCAAACAAGCTTTACTCCGAGTAATCCGGTCCTTTAATTGGTTTAGACACTACTTGCCAGCCTAAGAGATCACAATAGGCAACTATGTTAGAATCGCGCGATTAATCCTCGCATCTACCCTAACAATAGACCAAACAATGATACCTACGATCTTATTAGGCACTGCCAAGATACCAAACGACGGTGGTGAATTGACGCTAAGTCAGCGAGATGGTGATTTTGCCATACAGTTAAAGGGAGTGCATGGCGAGCTAATGTCCAGTCGCATGTATTGTTCTGAAGTTGCGCTGGCTGAATTAGGTTGTGCGCATATTCAAGAGCTTGAAAATGCTAAAGTGTTAGTGGGTGGCATGGGTATGGGCTTTACCCTGGCGGCGGCTCTTAAAGCGACATCGCTCAGTGCTGATGTGCTTGTCGCAGAGTTGGTGCCCGAAATAATTGAATGGAATAATGGTCCGCTTGGCGAAGTTGCGGGCCGACCACTTGATGACAGTCGTACTCGGGTATATTTAGGTGATGTGGGTGAGCTATTCATAAGCAAACAAGAAACCTACGATGCTATTTTGTTGGATGTTGATAACGGCCCCGAGGCCTTTACTCACGACGATAATAGCGAGTTATATTCAATGGAGGGTTTACACGCGATACGAGAATCACTCCACCCTAAAGGCGTGTTAGCAGTATGGTCAGCTTGGCATGATCCACGATTCACTAAAAAACTTAAAAAGGCACGTTTCAAGGTTAGTTTTAAAACGGTTAGAGCGCATAAAGGCAAAGGCAGTAAACACACTATTTATTTGGCCCAAAAATAATAGGCAATGAGCAAAGTTAACGGCCAGTAGTCAAAGGACTTGTGTGGAAAAAAAGTATTAGCTTAGTATTATCAGGCTCTTAGCTAACATGTTTTAGATGAGTGTCTCAGTAATGAATTGGACAATATTCGCATGGTTGACTAAGATGGTTAGGTAACACTGACCAATCAAACCCTTTCAAGAGGATTGAAATATGCCGATTAAGCAAGTTATCAACACCGCTACTAAAACGCTTTCCATTGTGTTCACAGCATTACTTTTCAGTTTTAGCTCTTTAAGTCACCCAGCTAACCCCGAAGTGGGTAAGACTTACTACACGGCGCATAACCTCATGTTTGAAAAAGGTCGGCACTCAGCTACCAATTACTGGCGTGGGGAAATGCTAGCGGTTAACTCTGAAGTTAAAGTAGAGAAAATTGGCAAAAAGAAAATAACTGTGTCTTGGAAGGGACAGGAAATTACTTTTATCAATGTGCCCAAACACACCAAAATTAGCATGCAAGAGCTCGCTGACAGAATGCTTTCAAATAGCGAAGTATCCTTAGGATCTGGTTTTGCAAAAGATATAAAATTTGGCGAGATGCGTTTAGGAATGACCAAGGATCAGGTGATCAAAACGCGTGGTTACCCACCCGCGCATAAAACATTTAGTACCGAAGCTGACCGCTGGACATATTGGAGTAGTAAGTTCGTACAAATGTCACTGATTTTTGAAAATGGCAAGTTGGTGCAGGGTAGGGGATTGAGGTAGCTGCGCGAGTATTGCGTTTTAGACTTGAATTTACTGCTGAAGCACTAAGCAAGAATTTCACTTATCGCTCTATGAGCTTGGGTAATCGCGGCATCAGTATCTGCCTTGGCGGCCGCATCCGAGTTAGCGATATGTATATTGCCGAAGGCTTGGCGGCCGATAACCCATGGTTTGTCTTGCTCCTTAGCCCATTCTGGCTCCCAAAGTAGAGCAGGGCTGTAGGCATACCCATGCGGCCAACGATTGACTGTTATCGCGCTGACATCTCGCTGCGCATTAAAGCCCGTACTTGAAAGCGCTTGGTCTAGCTGGGTATAGACGTGTTGCTCGAATGTGTCAAAAGAAGTACTGAGAATGCGCCTTCGTCCTTCGCGCCACTGATCTGGCCCCTGTTTCTCAGGTACCCATGGGACGTGACACATATGCAACACCATAGGCTCATCCGGCTTCTGCGAATGATGATAGTCGCCGATAGAAACGGGGTAAGCCAGCTCTACTTGTTTGTAAAAGCCGTTGGTGTAGTAAACAAAATCCATCCCTAGTTCAGCGAAGCCTCGCCAGTTGGGAACTAAGACCTTGGTATAAACCAACGGCACTTTTACGTTGTAAGCAAGGCCTTGCTTTTGCGTATCGGACATTTCTGGGCATAGATATGGAATAGCACTGTTGTAACAAGCAAGTACGCAATGTTTGGCAGTTATCGAGCGAGCAACGCCATCTCGCACATATTTGATCTGCACAGTCTTACTGTCTGAGTTTGAAACATGTATGGCAGTGCTGTTTAGTCGGATATTAGTGAGTTGGCCAGATTTATCCAACAGCGAATAATTCAGCTTGCTGGTAACCACATCTTCCATGGTGGTGCCGGGTACTGCTGCGGGGTTTAGTGAGCGCAACAGTAAGCGTGCGACTGAAGCATTACCATCCGGGAAGTGAAAGATATAAGGCTCGTCACCGCGATACCCGGTGCGAGGCAGTGTATGGTCTACGCCAGGCATGCCACCATCGTAGTCCTGAATAGAAGTGGTCGGAACTTCGTCGATTCCAACGCACCAAAAACTCATCCCCCAGCGTTTGTAAATCGAGATTACTTCTTCATCTACTTTTGCATAATCACGTAAAAAGCTCTCGTAACTGGTTTTTTTGAGCAACTCAAACTTTTGCTCAAACGATAATTGCGGAAGGTAGTCTACCTCTTCAGTTTGTATTCGAACTAAGTCGCGTTTTGCTTTTTCGCTCATTGGGGTGTCGGCCGCGAACTTCTGCCAAGACCGGCTGCCATAGCCTGTTACCAATTTATCTTGTCCATAGCTCTCTTTGCCAAATACTATTGCCTTTGATAGATTCATCGAAGGGTAAAGCTCTTGGTCAAAATTAGCGTAAAATTTCTGTAAGTCAATGCCAATCGATTTTAGTAATTGCACCGCCTCTGCTGAATATGCAGAGGGCGTGTCTATTGCTTCTGTACCGCCATATCCTATTCTTGTTTCGCCCTCGTGATTAAACTCATTGCGCTTAGCATGCCCGCCAAAATCATCATGGTTATCGAGAATTAAAATCTTAGCTTTTGGGTTTTCCTGACGGTAAAAGTAAGCCGCTGAGAGACCACTGATACCTGCGCCGACGATCACTAAGTCATAGATTTCTTCTACTGTGTGGCTTGTCCAAGACTTTCCCATAACGCGAGCATGCATGGTTTCCCATGAGCCATCATGACTGCCTCTTAAGCCGGTTTTCGAAGGAGGGTAGTATTCGAGTGGTAGCTCGAAGTTGGGTAGGTCTGCTCCAAACGCAGAAACCCAAGGGCTCATCAGTGATGATCCGATAGCAATCTGAGTCCCATTTAGAAAATCTCGTCGCGTTATGTAGTTGTTTTTGTTTGACATCAAACCCACCTCGGATATTTTGTTTAGCGCTACGTCTATTTAATCATATAAACACCCCAACAAGTATCAAGATATCAGTGTCCAAGTACGGACTGAACCAAATTGGCCAAATGAGTGCTGCTATGCGATTTCTTGTATGTTTTCTTGTCTGCGGAATGTTTTCTATTAACTGGGCCCATGCCAACCCAAAGCCAAAAATAGGCTTGGTGCTGGCAGGCGGAGGGGCCGCTGGTATCGCACATGTCGGTGTAATTCGAGAACTCGAGCGTTTAGGAATACGACCTGATTGCGTGGTTGGAACCAGCATGGGCGCCACCATTGCTGGACTCTACGCGGCTGGGTTTAGCGCCGATGAATTAGAGGCGTTGATCCTTGGGGTTGACTGGACCACCATTCTGAACGATCAATCTGATCTATCAACTCGCCACCCCATGCGCCGAGACTCCCGTGTTGATCCGTTCACGGTAACATCTCAACTGCCGATTGGTCGCGACTCGAAGGGCATACAGTTTGTCGGCGGCTTGGTAGACGGTGAAAAACTGTCATTGTTACTTCGAGAGCTCACCTCGCGAGCTAAATTTAAGGACAAAGGCGTCGCCTCTTTCGACGACCTTCCTATACCGTTTAGAGCCATCGCCACAGATCTTCAAACGGGCGATCAAGTCATTATGCGGTCTGGCGACCTGGCGCTGGCTTTGCGCGCTAGCATGTCTATTCCCACGTTGTTTCCGGCGGTCGAACGTAACGGTAAAATTTTGGTTGACGGCGGGGTTGTCAATAATTTCCCAACCGATGTGGCGCGCGATCTATGCGCTGATATTATAATCGGAGTGAACCTACCTAGCCACGAACCTGACCGTCGTTCCTTGAGAACTGTTACTGGCACTGTCTCGCAATTGATTGCACTGATGGTTGATCGTCAGGTGAAAACCAATATAGCAACGCTAGGCGATCGTGACATTCTTATCACGCCGTCTGTAAGCCACGTCGGCATTCTGGATTTTGCCAACGCCTCTGCGGCTGCCGAGTTAGGCGCGCAAGCAGTGTTAGCCGTCAAGGACAAGCTGATTGCAATGGGCCTAGCGGATCCAAACCTCGTAAACGCTAGCCCGAGCAATGCGTTGGCTAGGCAGCATGGCCAAGATCAATTGATCCGATTTGACTCGATAAGTATTGATAATAAAACTAGCTTATCCGATCAAATTATAGGCAGTCGATTGGCGCTTAGCGAACCCGGGGAGGTTTCTAGTAGCGCGTTGCAGCGACAACTACTCAATATCTATGGTTTGGGATTGTTCGGTTCGGTGACGTACCGACTCGATCAAATCGGGGATGTTAGTACTCTGGTAATTTCAGCGACTAAGCTCAGGGCTGGCAAATATGAGTTTCGCGCTGGTCTAGGGTTGGAAGACAGCTTTCAGGGCGATGGCGATTTCTCGCTCAGTGTTGGCGCAGGTGCAACCCAATTAAATGAATTGGCTGGGCGACTCGATTTAGACTTTGGTATTGGTTCTCAGTTGGGCAGCAGACTCAAGTATGAGCAACCGCTTAATGTGCACCAAAGCCAGTTTCTTGTATCGTCACTTAGCTTTTTAAAGTCAACCGTGCCGATTTACACCAACAATGACGAACGTGTCGCTGACTTCAGCGCCTCCGAAGGCTTGGCCGACGTGAGCTTTATTTGGGCTCCTTATCAATCCTTTCGAACCGGAGTGGGAGTCTCCTATCGATGGAATCGAGTTGAGCTTAGAACTGGTTCACGCGACTTGCTTACTGAGGCCGGGTTGGACGAAGACTGGGACTCCGGTGTCCGACTTGGACTGTTATTTGATTATGATTCACTGGATAACGCCGACCTGCCGCATTACGGCAGTCAATTTGCATTTAGAGTCGATGTCGATGTCGATGCCGAGAACAGCGCAGACAGAGTAGGTGAGGTATTAGTTGATGGTTTAACGGTGAAAACATATGGCAAATACAGCGTAGCAGGGTTTCTATCACTTGAAGGCGAGCTTGATCCGGATGGGCTTGATCCGCATTTCATTGGTGGGTTTCAACGTCTCTCCGGATTTTCAGAAAACGAACTGTTCGGTAATATCGTACTGGTTGTAGGCGCACGCGCTTATCGGAATATCTCATTCGACAATCTATTCGGCAATGAGGCATTTGTCGGTGCCAGTCTTGAGTACGGAGGGGTCTGGAATGATTGGCGTGACATCAATCAAGCGGAAGCTGTGCTACACGGTTCTGTCTTTTCAGGAGCGGAAACTCCGTTTGGCCCGCTGATTCTAGGCATCGGATTTGGTGAAAACAATGAATGGGCGGCCCGTTTTAGTTTAGGAAGCCGCTTTTGAATTGAACTTACGAGTTTAAGCGGATGTTTGAACCTGTCATCGTTTGATGATTGGGTGTTCTACTTAATTACTTGAACATAGCCTCTTGATAAGAGCTATGAACTTTTCGCTCTTCAACATGGATTAAATGTAAGTTGTAATCGACTAGTGTAGATTAGCCATTAGTGTAACTGGGCAAGCCTCCATCCTAACAAACATTATTTTTCTATACTGCTGCTGCCAACATACTGGCTTGATTGATCGCGGTTTTGGCATCGAGTTCTGCGGCCTTAAAGGCACCGCCAATTAGATGAATACCGACACCCTTTGCGCTGAGTTCCACTGACTCACTTAACTGATCGTACAACGATCGTTCTGAGGTTTGCCCTGCGCAAACAATTATCGTGTCTACCTCTAAGGTCTGAGCTTTGCCATTACGCAAAATATGTAGCCCCTGGTCATCAATATGCTGATATTCGATACCGTTAAGCATGGCTACATCGCGATTAGCCAATGAAATTCGATGCGTCCATCCTGTTGTTTTCCCAAGTCCTCTACCAACAGGGGTATCTTTGCGTTGCAATAAATACACCTGTCGATCGGCTTTATCTATTATCGGCTTCACTCCGGTTACACCACCACGAGGATGATTTTCAAAGTCTATGCCCCACTCTTTAGCAAACACATCTCTATCCAGTGCGCCGGATATACCTTTGTGCATGATAAGTTCAGCGACATCAAAGCCAATGCCACCCGCGCCAATAATAGCCACGCGCTTGCCGACACTTACATTGCCCCGAATTACATCAATATAGCTAAGCACCATTGGGTGATCGATACCAGGTATCTCAGGGGTTCGTGGGTTTATCCCAGTGGCAACCACAATTTCATCAAATCCTTGCTTAAGCAGCATATCAGCGGACACTCGAGTGGCTAAGCGCACGTCTACCATGCCTATTTCTAGTTTTCGCTTGTAGTATCGTAAGGTTTCATAAAATTCTTCTTTACCTGGTACACGTTTGGCCAAATTAAATTGGCCGCCAATTTCATCAGCGGCGTCAAATAACGTCACATTGTGACCTCGCTCGCTGGCAACACTGCAGTAGGCCAAACCAGCCGGGCCACCACCAATAACAGCGATTCGCTTTGCACTGTTCACGCTCGGATAATTTAGTAAGGTCTCGCGGCATGCCCGCGGGTTAACTAAGCAAGTCGTTTCTTTGCCTGAAAAGGTGTGATCCAAGCAGGCTTGGTTGCACGCGATGCAAGTATTAATTTCATCTTCTCTGCCTTCAATGGCCTTAAGCACCAGTTCTGCATCAGCTAGCATAGGCCGAGCCATTGAGACTAAATCGGCCTCGCCATCGACCAATACTTGCTCAGCGGTGTCAGGCATATTAATTCGATTGCTGGTGATCAACGGAATCGTCACTTCTTTTCGTAGACGCCCGGTGACGCTCGCAAAGGCAGCACGCGGAACCATAGTAGCAATGGTCGGTATGGCAGATTCATGCCAAGTAAAATGAGTGCTGATAATGGACGCGCCAGCCGTTTCAATCTTCTTTGCCAGCATCACCACCTCATCCCAAGACATGCCGCCTTGTAACATATCCATACCCGCGATACGAAAAATTAGAATGAAGTCTTGCCCAACCGCTTGGCGTATACGACGAATAATTTCGACTGGGAATCGCATTCGGTTTTCGTAATTGCCGCCCCATTGATCTTTTCGTTGATTGGTTTTCTCAATCAAAAAAGTGCTTACCAAGTAACCAGCAGAACCAATAACCTCAACTCCGTCATAGCCAGCTTGCTTGGCCATCATTGCGCAATTCACAAAATCACGGATTTGCTTCTCGACTCCTTCTTCATCGAGTTCATTGGGAGAGAAACGAGATATTCTTGATTTGACTGCCGACGGTGCAACTAGGTTTTCGTGCCCCGCGAGTGGCCCTTCATGCAATATCTGCATACAAATTTTTACCTCAGGGTCTACCGTATGCACTGCTTTAGTCACAATGCTGTGCTTCGCTGCAACCTCAGGTGTTGCTAAAAATGCGCCAGTGGAGCTTCCTTCAGCATTTGGGCCAAAACCGCCGGTGATTATCATACCAACGCCGCCGCGGGCGCGCTCTGAGAAAAAGGCCGCCATTCTCTCAAAGCCATTTTCAGCTTCCTCTAAGCCCGTGTGCATAGAGCCCATTAACACGCGATTCTTTAAAGTGGTGTGACCGAGCTCCAGAGGGCTGAAGAGATTGGGGTATTTAGCAAGTCCGGTTAGTTGCTTAGATTTTTCTGCTTGCGACATAGTAATACTCTAGGTTTTGATTGGATTTTAAGGCCAACGGCTCATTGAAAAGAGGTGTGCGTGTTTATATTGAGAACGCCGAGCAAAGGCCAAGGCTTCCAATTGGATAAGCGCCTTCGCTAGTATGAAGGACATGATGTGCAAGAACAATTAGCGACTAGGATTATAAACTCACTGAGGGTAGTAATGACCTACTCAATATCTACCCATGACCTGGGTATGTTCTGCTCAAGTAGCTCAGCAATACTAATGCTTATGATGTTGTGTTCTTCGCCAACTTCTCCGGCAAATAATGATTGTTTGCTGCTGCGTGAGATAACCATCGCTTTGGGATATTGGCGCCGTAACCATAACGCAGTGCGCAAATTCAGCTCTTCATGGCCGGTGCCCATGACAAACACTATATTGTCACCCCCTACATCGACTGTATTTCGAACTCTTTCCCATACTTCAGGATTAGAAATATCGCCTTCGAACTGTTCCCGGCGATAGCTATCTGAAAACTGAGTCTGCTCATCAGCAACCATCACCCTTCGGTGTGCGTCTTGGTCAATAATGAGAACAGTATCGAGCTCGTCGGCTGCACAGCGTTGTAATTCTTCGAGGATAGTTTGGCCAAAACGTCCGAAGCCAGCCATGATTACTACGTCTTTCGAGCGTGTTTCTCTGAAGTGGTGCAGTATGTGACTGCGCACCAGTCCTACTGCTGCTAAATGATAAGTATTAAAAGTTTCGCAGCTTTTGGTAACGCGTGTATTTTCCATAGAACGCATAAATCGAAGGCTGGCACAGTGAATCACTACCTTGTCTGCAATCCCTGGAATGAGGTTGATCAGCACACTGGCCGCCTCGTAGCTGCGTAAACTATTGTCGTCCAGTAATAGGATTTTTTTAGCGCGCGCTACCTTTAATTCAGACAGGAAGAATTCATGAGTAATATCACCGCTGACCACAATGGCGCCAAAGTTTTGCTTGAATTCCTCTCTTAGTAATTGCTCGCTACTGGTGCTAATAACCACAACCGTGATTTTTGGATTGTGTTCTCGCAGTACCCTGAGATAGCTGATCGCGAGCTCTCCATCACCCACCACAATTATGTGATTCTTTAACCGCTTTAGCTGCCAGCTTTGTGGAGCAAGAGCTCTTACCAGAGTGCCGATTAGGCCCCAGGCGGCAAGCACCGGGGAGCCGAAGTAGGATATCCATACCAGAAAACGCCCTATAGGCGGCCCACCTACCGGGGTTCCTAGATCTACACCACCCACTACAAAAAGGCTGAGGCTATAGTAAGCCTTAATTAATACGCCAGAAGTTGCAAGCTCTGGTCGTTCTGTTACCACAACGCCAGAAGCAAAACCGATGAGAGCACTAAAAAAGAAAAAGAGGGCACCCGCCGAGAGCCATGGAAAATCTTTGACGACATAGGTTTTTCGCATACGGGCTATAGTAGCTCAGGCGAGGTTTTTTTAACGTTAGATTTGGTGAAATCAATGAACGGTTGGCTCGTTTTGGTTTTGGATGCCGCTGTTGATGAGTGTATAGAGGTTTGCAATGCTTGCTTTGAATCTGCCATAGCGAAAACAGGGATTAGGTTTTTATAATAAAGTTGTCATGCTTAATTTGATTGATGTTTGTCCAATAAAGTTGTTGAAACAATCTCCTTTTGCAATTATCGCAAAGGCGATAGACAAAACTATTTGTACTTTCAGGCAGGAAAGCCATGTGTTTGTTAGCTAGATAGGAGTAAAGATGATTACCAATATTAATCCAAAACGAGATCCAATATCCTGGTCAGACTTTCTTGTTTTATGCAGGTCGTGCAATCTGGTCGCGAGCAAGCCGGATACCAAAGACAGATATAAATTTATGTTTGGTAAAAGGGAGATATTGGATCAGGTTTCAAAACTAAAATCAGGTCAACTGCGTGCAAGTTGTTGGTTTAGCCATAATTTTGCTGCTGGTGGTGAATTTGACCAGCACAAATTGACTAAAGTGGGGCGTGTAGCCGCGATAGAAACGATTAATCCGCAGGCACCAATAACCTTGGCTGAACAACCACACTTTGCCTACTTAGTGGGGCGGGTCTATATCAGCAAAATGGATTAACCAATGCTGTTTTGCAACGCTATCAACACCAATTTAGAATCAAGTTTCCCAAATCAACGGTCTGTGTATAACCTCCGATGGTTAAATCTGCATGGAGCCCATGCCTTGAATGTCGATTGGACCTCAATGAAGGGACTTAAAATCCGTTGGTAGAATTGTCGTGCCGGTTCAAGTCCGGCTCCCGCGAGACTGTAATTTGAACTGTGTATCTGCTTAACTCAACTGTTAAGGTAGATACTATGAATAAGAAAGAACTCTCCGCCCTGGTCGACCAGGCCAGCAAGGGCATCACTAATGAGGATGACATGGCC
>JBLHMH010000074.1:0-16104 GCA_047621785.1 Polaribacter sp.
CAGAAGCAGAAGCAGAAGCAGAAGCAGAAGCTGATGTCGGCGATGAGGATGGCAAGGCAACTGTTGAAAGCTTGATTCCGGATGAGTTAACTAATCTACTTCAAGATGATTTACTAGCCATGGAGGCAGCGGTCCATCTAACGGCATCACAAAAAGCAAAACAGGCAGGGGAAATGCAGGAAGAGGAGCTAACACCACAAACAGAAGATAGTCCTTTTAGCCCGCAGCAGAAATTAACCGATGAAGCCGCAAACGCCGATAAAACTAAAGAAGCAGACGCAATAGAGGAGCTCAGTATAGAAGCTAAGCTGCCAAAATCAGTTTCGCTGGTAGATGATGATTACCATGACCTCAGCGATGAGCTTCGTGAGGTGTTTGTAGAAGAGCTTAAGTATTTACAATCGGAATTAGATGATGAAGTCGCGAGACTGGTTGACTTGCAACAGACCGCTCAGGCTATGCCGAATGTGGTACGACACTTGCATACCATAAAAGGCAGCTCGTTGATGGTCCATGCTAATACGCTGGGCAGCTTAACTCATCAGGTGGAGAGTCATCTTGAGGGACACTCATTACGTAATTCCGACGATTTAAAGGAAATTCGTAATGCTCTGGAGATGTATGTTGACGCAGTAGGCGCGGCGAGCGACTGTTTTCAGCAGAGCAAAGTATTTGTGCCGAACGAGGCTTTGCTGATTCGAATTGGCTCAGACGGCGATTTTAGTTCGCCCATCGAGGACAATCTGTTGCAAGACGAAGTTTCTAGGCGCGAAATCGTTAAGCCGCTGGACTCCCCTCTTCTAGAAGAGCTTTTATCAACCATGTCAGTGAGCGTTCAAAGTATAAATGACGAATGGAAGTCGGCACGCGGGTGGCCGAAGGCTCAAGCGCAAATGCAGGCCGAATACAAAGGCTTATACGAATTAATTTTAGAACGTAATGATTTAGCGAGTCTGATCCCGTTGGTCGCTGATGCGCAAGTCTATATAGAAAACCTTAGATTGCAGGAAATAACTGATTTCAAAGTATCTAAGGCTCTGTTGGAAGAGGTTTTTGACGTTACGGTATTTAACGCAAGAGCGTTAGTTAGGGGTCAAGAACCCGCAGACTTATCGGTTTTGCAATCCAAGCTGTCAGTCGGCCAACTAGGAAAAAAAGCAGTTGAACAAAGCGATTTTCAGCAAACTCCAATTTTCGTACCAGGTTCAACTGAGTTAAGTCGTGATGAGCAAAGAAATTTGGCTCGCCAAGAAAAAGGAGCCCGAGCTCGCGCTGGCGCGCTTAGAATTAAAACTGAAACACTCGACAGCCTGACTAACTTTGTTGGTGATGCGAGTATGAATCGCTCTCAGATGCGCGAAGACGTTTTGTCGGTTAAGGGAGTGGTTGACGATCTTTATTATAATGTTCGTCGCTTTAGCTCACAACTACGTGAACTTGAAATTGAGGCTGATAGCAAGATAACAGCGCGTTCCAATGACGATACGGCGGTCGACCGCGGAGCGGAATTTGATCCTTTAGAAATGGATCGCTATTCTAAATTACAACAATTATCGCGCGGGCTTGCAGAAAATTTAGATGAGCTGGGTAATATTCAATCGTCTCTTAGTAGCTTTGTTTACAAGGCAGAGAATTCCTTACAAAAGCAAGATCGACTGAACCGGGAATTGCAAAATGAAATCATGCAGGTTCGTCTGGTTTCTTTTGGCGGCATTGGCCCGCAACTTCGCCAGGTCATACGTGCTACCGCGCGTGAGCTGAATAAGGATGTTGAGCTCGAATTAATAGGCGCAGAAGTGCGACTCGATAAAACCATTCTAGATGGTGTGATCCCCGCTTTAGAGCACATGCTACGAAATTGTGTTGGGCATGGAATAGAAACACCAGCGCAACGTGCCAAAGCAAAAAAATCAAAGACCGGCAAGATATCGGTCGAGTGCCGTCAAGTTGCCCGCGAGATCATTATTAATGTGCGTGACGACGGAAGAGGACTAGATTTAGATAAAATAAAAGCCAAGGCGATCGACGCTAATTTACTAGCGCCCGACCAAGATCTTAATCCGGAAGATATATTGATCTATATATCCCAAAGCGGGTTTAGCACAGCAAGTAAGTTGACCCAGGTTTCAGGGCGTGGTGTCGGCATGGATGTTGTACAAGCAACCTTACGTCGTATGAGCGGCAGTATTGCCTATGATATCAAAGATCAGACCAAAGGGGCGAGCTTCACTATCCGATTACCAATCTCGCTGGCTGTATCCGGCGCAGTATTTGTTGCCTCTGGCGGCGAACAATTTGCTATTGCCGCACGTACTATTGAACGGGTGGTCAATATAGACTCTAATCAGTTGATTGGACACCTAAAGGCCGACAAACCGTTATTGGAAGTAGCGGGTCGATCATTCGCATTGATCGATTTGGCTGAGTATCTTGGTTGTGAATCTAAGCTTTCTATTATCGAGGGTAAGCTGCCAGTAATTTTGGTGAGTGCAGGAGTGCAAAATATTGCTATAATAGTCGACGAACTGTTCGATACACAAGAGATTGTGATTAAGAGTTTGGGCAGCCATTTAGGGCGGATACCCATTTATGCTGGCGCCACGATTCGTGCCGATGGTCAGGTTGTTTTACTCGTGGATCTAGTCGGCATTTCGTATTACGAATCATACATTGCGATGCCTGAACTCACGGGTACGGTAAGTCATTCAATACCAAACGTAATGGTAGTTGATGATTCCCTTACCGTTCGCAAATCAGCGGAGCGCGATCTCTCTGCTCTGGGCATCAATGCGGTGTTTGCGAAAGATGGTTTGGACGCACAAACCCAATTACGCCAAGAGATTCCCGACATGATCTTGCTGGATATCGAAATGCCAAGAATGGATGGTTTCGAGTTGTTGGAATGGGTTAAAAGCGAAGAACTACTCAAAGATATCCCTGTTGTAATGATTTCTTCAAGGGCAACCGAAAAGCATATTAATAAGGCGACTCGACTAGGTTGCTCAGGATTTTTAGGCAAGCCTTATCTGCTTGAAAATTTGCTTTCCGTGTTTAACCAACACCTTACTCTTGACGCGCCACTGGTATTGAAAAACGAGTAGTGGTTGTGGTTTTAATTAGACAACTAGTATTAAAATCAGAAACTAAATACCAAATTTAATTTGGATAACCTGAAGGTTGATTCGTAGACGATGGCCAAGAACACACTAAACTGTTACGTATTTCCGGCTGTGCCGCTTCCTTTTTTGTTGCCCAAAGAGTGTGTCGCTGATATTGTCGAGAAACCTGACGTTGTCCAGTTGGAAGCCGCGCGCGCCAATTGGATGAAGGGGCATGTTATCTGGAACAATCAACTTATCTCGGTCTTATCATATTCGGCATTACATGATGCTCAGTTGGACGAGTCAGAAAAGCGAAACCCCGTTTTAGTTGTGCTAAACCCAATTCCCGATGCCGCGCGCAAGGCGTTTGTGGGAGTATTATGTTTTGGCAAGGTCGAAGAGATTGCAGTCAGTGACAATATCGAACAATTGCAAACACCCGAAAACATAGACCAACGCTATATTGAAACGGCTGTCAGCATTGGTAAGCACAAATATTTGATACCTAAGCTAGCGGCCATGGGCGTTGCGTATTCTTACTTTTAAGGCTAACTCATGCTTTAGTTTCTGTTCCCGAAAAAAATCACCGAGCAAAGACTCTCTGTTTCAAGCTAGATTTCTGGCTGGGATGGTCACTTCTTAGAAACCAAGCGTGTCTAGTGGCAAATGCCTGTTCGCAATCCTGGCGCGGCTAAATAATTCACGATAATTATTCTCAAAGCGGTCAATTGGAAATCAAATTTGTTATATTACGCCCTGTAAACGCCGCGTGATTTGTATTTACCTGGAAAACGTATTTTAAAATACCAAAGACTGCACAAGTCCTTAATATGCATAAGCGAGCCAAAAAAGGCTTCTCACCAAAAGGTGGGGCACCTTTTTATGACTTCCTTATGGACATTGATCATGTGCACGTCTTGTCTACGCTTAACTATGTTTTTCAGAATTGAACACGTTAGATTATCCACCAGAGCTCAATGGAAACCTCAGTATGTCATCGACCAACCGCCAACAATTAGCAAATGCAATCCGCGTACTTAGTGCTGATGCTGTTCAGCAAGCAAACTCAGGCCATCCTGGTGCACCAATGGGCATGGCCGATATAGCGGAGGTTTTGTGGAATGACTTTCTGCGACACAATCCGAGTGATCCAAAATGGGCAAATAGAGATCGTTTTGTACTTTCAAATGGGCATGGTTCGATGCTCATCTATTCCCTATTGCATCTATCGGGTTACGACGTATCTTTGGATGACATTAGAGATTTTCGGCAGTTGCATTCAAAAACACCGGGCCATCCTGAATATGGATATACACCAGGCGTGGAAACGACGACCGGCCCATTAGGGCAGGGCCTCGCCAATGCAATTGGCATGGCTATTGCAGAGAAAACATTAGCAGCGCAATTTAATACCGATCAACATAAAATCGTAGACCACTATACGTATACTTTTATGGGAGACGGCTGCTTGATGGAGGGGATTTCGCATGAAGCATGCTCATTGGCTGGGACCTTAGGCTTAGGTAAGCTAATAGCCTTTTGGGATGACAACGGAATTTCGATCGACGGTGAAGTCGAAGGTTGGTTTACAGACGATACAGCAGCGCGCTTTGAAGCTTATGGCTGGCAAGTGATTCGGGCTGTGGATGGCCACGACTCAGATCAAATTAAAGCAGCTATAGAGCAAGCACGAGCTGACCACACTAAGCCCACTTTGATCTGCTGCAAGACTGTGATTGGGAAAGGCTCGCCAAATAAACAGGGAACTGCCAACTGTCATGGCGCCGCTTTAGGCGTCGAAGAAGTCGCTTTGATGCGCGAGCAATTGAACTGGACCATTGATCCATTTAACATTCCAGCAGATATTGCTACACAATGGGACGCAACGGTGTGCGGCGCTGAGCAACAACAGCAATGGCAGGCCGAACTCGATGAGTACGCGGTCGCCAACCCAGAGCGAGCTGCCCAGTTTGTTCGTCGCCTAAGTGGAAAGTTACCGGAAAATTGGCAGCAACACACGCAAGCGTTGATCCGCGATGCAGAAACAGCAGCAGTCAAACTGGCAACACGTAAAGCCAGTTTGAACTCATTGAACCAACTCGGGCCATTATTACCAGAGTTGGTTGGTGGCTCGGCCGATTTAGCCGGCTCAAACTATACGATATGGGACCAATCTAAAGGTATCAGCAGTGCTGATGCGAGCGGTAATTACCTGTATTTTGGTGTGCGCGAATTTGCCATGGCCGCAATTTCAAATGGCATTGCATTGTATGGTGGATTCAAGCCTTACGCTGGGACCTTTTTAGTTTTCTCTGACTATATGCGTAACGGCATGAGGATGTCGGCTCTTATGGGTTTGCCCGTGATCTACGTACTAACCCATGATTCCATTGGGCTTGGCGAAGATGGCCCAACTCACCAACCAGTCGAGCATGTTGCAAGTCTGCGGCTGATCCCGAATATGTCTTTATGGCGGCCCTGTGACGCAGTCGAGTCGCTAGTTGCTTGGAAGCTGGCTTGTGAGTCTACCAAGCAACCAACCAGTTTGATTTTTTCGCGTCAGGGCCTCGCTCATCAACCTCGTAACGCCGAGCAAACGGCAAACATTGAAAAAGGTGCTTATGTTTTATTGGATTGCGAAGGTACGCCAGATTTAATCATGATTGCAACCGGTTCCGAAGTGGACTTGGCGGTTCAGTCAAGTTCAGTGTTATCTCAATCCGGCGTGGGTGTTCGAGTAGTCTCCATGCCGTCGACCGATCGTTTTGATTGCCAATCGCTTGAGTATAAAGAATCGGTACTACCCTCTTCAGTCGTCAAACGTATTGCCATTGAAGCAGGTATTGCGGATTACTGGTTTAAATATGTTGGATTACAGGGGGGCGTGGTCGGTATGCAGAGTTTTGGTGAATCAGCACCTGCAGAGCTTTTGTTTGAACACTTCGGTTTTACTATTGAAAATGTCGTAAACAAAGCACGTGAAATATTGGCTTAAGTTCGCTTGCGTAATTTAAAAGGCACGGCCACTAGGCTACTAAGGTAAGATTATGAGTTTTTTTAGAATGCAGGATCAAGTCTTGCTCGACCAGCGGGTATTGATTCGGCAAGATTTAAATGTGCCGCTAGACGGTGGCATAGTCACTAATGACGCAAGAATTTTGGCCTCGTTACCGACCATTGAAATGGCACTTGAGAAAGGAGCCAAAGTTATCTTGATGTCGCATCTTGGTCGCCCGCTTGAAGGTCACTTCGATCCTTCCTTGTCTTTACAACCGGTCGCAGATCGGCTTGAAAAGCTGCTTGGTAGGTCTGTTACCCTTCATCAAAATTACTTGGATGGCATAGACATAGGGTCGGGGGAGATAGCGCTCTGTGAAAACGTTCGTTTTAATGTTGGCGAAAAGGCTAATGATGATAGCTTAGCTAAACGTATGTCCGCCTTGTGTGACATTTTTGTTATGGATGCTTTTGGTACAGCTCATCGTGCTCAAGCTTCTACTCATGGCGTCGCTAAATTCGCACCTTTAGCATGTGCTGGACCGCTCTTATCAAGTGAGCTGGATGCTCTGGCGACAGCCTTAGATAAGCCAACGCGGCCAATTGTCGCAATTGTCGGTGGGTCTAAAGTATCAACCAAACTTACCGTATTAGACAGCCTTTCAGAAAAAGTAGATCAATTGATCGTTGGGGGCGGGATTGCCAATACCTTTATCGCGGCAGCTGGACACAATGTTGGTAAGTCTCTTTGTGAACAGGATTTGCTCGAACAAGCCAAGCTGCTGATGAATAAAGTGCGCGTCGCTGCTGGCGATATTCCAGTGCCTGTTGATGTGGTTTGTGGCAAAGCGTTTTCAGCGGATAGCAAAGCCCACACAATGCTTGTCGGCGATGTTGCAGACGACGATATGATTTTTGATATAGGCCCAAAAACCAGAGCGTTGTTCGCTGAACTTTTAAACGGTGCAGGTACCATCGTTTGGAATGGTCCAGTCGGTGTATTTGAGTTTGACCAGTTCGGTGCAGGCACCAAAGCCCTAGCTGAGGCAGTCGCACAGAGCAATGCTTTCTCGATTGCCGGCGGTGGTGATACCGTTGCCGCTATTGAAAAATATGGTGTAGCGGAGCAAATTTCATATATTTCTACTGGTGGGGGCGCATTTCTTGAATTTCTCGAGGGTAAGCCCTTGCCTGCCGTTGAAATCTTGCAATTAAGGGCAAGAGAAGGATAAGACATCGTCCGATGGCCTTTAATCCGCCTAAAATAACTCGAGCAGCACCCTCATTAGCACGTAATAGACTTGGTTTTTATTTCCCTCTTAATAGAAAACACATCAATAATCTCTTGATGTTGTGGAACAAGTTGTTCAGTATTTAGGTAGGATTGCGTAAGATATGTAACTAGAAGGTTACTCATTGCGAGTTGAATTAGGGTAGGTATTATAAAAGTGGATACAAAGAGCTTGAGTTTTGGACGTAGCCGCATTCGCCTGATCGTGGGTCTTCTAGTCATAGGGTTCTGCAAAGCAATTATCACCAGCGCGTTCGCGGTTGGAGTGGGCGCTGTGACAGTAGCGTCGTCTATGGGCGAAAAACTCGATTTATCGATACCTATCGTCGATATTGACGGAAGCGATCAGCTAACCTTAGAACTTGATTAAAATTCTGTCTCTTTATTGGGAGGCTCTACATTAGTCGTTGGAATGGAAAAGCGAGACGATCGACTATTTGCGCATATTCGAAGCGACTTTTTAGTTACTGAACCTTATCTCAGTTTTCCTCTTGAGCTGTCAGACAATAAAAGCCGCTTGGCAAAACAATTTACTGTGTTGCTTGATTTAGCACCAATCGAAAAAGTAGTGAAGAATGCGCAGGCGGTTAAAAGAGCGGTGATCGGTTCTTGTGTAACTTCATTACTATAAGTTCGGCTACGGTTAAACCTTCGCGCGCCGCGAAAAGTGTGGCGCAACACAATACTCAATCTAATCGTGTAACGACACGAAACAATGGCAAATTGAGTGGTAGCGCCAGAGTGGTCGCGCCCGGAGAGACATTGTGGGGAATAGCTCGAAACGTTAGCAAGGGGACCAGCGCCTCAAGTAATCAAATGATGCTCGCTATTTATCACAATAACTCATCGGCATTCGCGAACGAGTCAATGGATCTATTAAAAGCAGGTAGTTCCATCAATATTCCTGATTTTGAATCAGTCTCTCAAATTGGTAGTAGCAGCGCTAGGCAACGAATAAAGGAACTTAGTGGTAGTCGATCTGCAGCTAAAAATACACTTGAATTGGCCGATTCACCACCGGCAAAAATTGATTCACAAGATGAAACGCAAAGCTCTTTATCTGCTCAAGGCTCATCTTCGGCTGAAGAGCGTATTGTAACTGAGATGTTTTCAGCTGAAGATCTAGAGGAGTAGTTGGCAGATGAAATCGACGATGGTTTAGTCAAAGGTGATGTTGGTCAATCTTCTGCATTTAAATTGCCTGGAATCGCAGAGGCTGCAGATGTTTCTTCTATTGGCTTACTAGCCAGTAGCAATCCACAGGCACAGGCGATAATTGATTCGCTGGCCGCTACGGTAGGCAATTTAACTCAGGGTTTTGTTGCCAAAGATAAGAAGGTCCAGTTTCTTGAGGATAGGATTCGAGCGCTTGAGAGCCTTCAGACACTAGAAGTAGAGCAGGCAAATAGTGTGCCTAGTCGTATAGTTGTTTCTGAGCTAGGAGCTTAGAAAGGTAAATTATGGTGGTTGCTCCCACTGAGTATTTTAGCTTTGCTGGCACTGCTTTTTTGAGATTGGAGTTGAGCGCACAGATTTGTCCGCAAATGAGCGCGACTATTCGGTGCTCTCATCTCGACATTTAGAGCCTAATAAAGCAGCGGCTGTTGAGGTTGAAGGCGTCACTTTAATTGAAATAGAACCCAATGAGTTTGACGAAGCTCTAAATATCCATCTTGAAAACGAGGGGTCTGAGGAATTATTCCCAGACCAAAATACATATGAAAACGTAGAAAGTCTCGCAGAATTAGAGTCAAAGCAGATCTTGGATTTCACTTTTAAGGGGGAAACCGTCGCAGATGATGTCTATGATTTAAGTGAAAGTGATTTAGGCGCTCAGCTAACAGTTGATCTTGATGATCGGCTGGACCATCTTTTCGAAGAGCGCAATTTTGATTTCGCCCTCAGCTTGCTGAATTTACGAGAAATAGTGAGATATCTAATGAGCGCTACCATTTTGAGCGCCTACGTTTATTTTTTGTGATGGGTGATGAGCTTGGCTTTCAAGAATAGTATGATAAAATTAGCACACATATCGATAAATTTTATAAAGAGGTTGTTTCCGGAATTGAAGGGCTAGTCTGTTCGATCAAACAAAAAAGTTAGATTTTATATACGCTTGTGGTGCGGAGCTCAGAATTCCCTGGTGTTTAGCTAGCCGCAAATGAATTATCAAAATTAATTAGCGCTCGAAAACAAATAGATTACTTTAAAACTCCAGGGCCACAAACTCTTGAAATCGTTTGCACCATTGATTGGCTTACAGCCGCATAGTCTTATTTTAGGGTCTATGCCTGGTCAAATTTCTTTACGTTGCCAGCAGTATTATGCCAATCCAAACAATGCTTTTTGGTGGATTATGACTCAAATTATTGGTTGTGAAGACCCTTTGGATCATCAGCAGAGGGCTAAGTTGATTTGTGATTCGGGTTTTGCCGTTTGGGATGTATTAGCACATTGCCAGCGCGAAGGAAGTTTAGACAGTAATATTCAACGCAGTTCCGAGATTACTAACGATCTACTAGGCTTGGTGCAAGGCAACCCTAGTTTAAGATTAATTGCATTTAATGGCGCAGCAGCTAAACAGATATTCATGCGACACTGCCCCGAGATTTTATCTGAACACCCAGACTTGAAGTGGCGACAATTACCTTCGACAAGTCCTGCCTATGCAGCAATGAAAAAACCTGAGAAGCTAGTCATTTGGCGAGAAGCACTGCTCATCCAATGAAACTCCCCGCAGTGTGCAATTCACAGAAGGCCGTTGATGTCTAAACCATTTTGGGAAACTAAGCAATTAGACGAAATGACCCATTCGCAATGGGAGTCTGTGTGTGATGGTTGTGCTAAGTGTTGTCTTGTCCAGCTGCAAGACGAGGCAACAGAGCAATTGGTATTCACCAATATTGCCTGTGATCTGTTGAAGGCCGGCAACTGTCAGTGCAGTGACTACGCCAATCGTAGTGTTAAAGTCCCAACCTGTATGACCATGACCCCCGAGAATGTTGAAGAGTGCGCTGAGTTTGCGCCTCCTTCGTGCGCCTATCGTTTATTGTTACAGGGTGATCCCTTGCCGGCCTGGCACCATTTACGCAGTGGTAGTCGTGACACTATTCACGAAACGGGTAATTCGGTGCGTGGCCGCATTAAGTTCGAAAGAGAAATTAAACTTGATGATCTAGAGGATTATGTGGTGGATTGGCCATGAGTAATCAAGCTGTCTTTGCAGAGTATATAGCAAACAAAAATCGCAATTCAATTCGTGGCGTTGATGCATGGTGTATACTGTTTCTGCTTGACATAACCCTGCTTAATTCTACACACAAGATAGGAGTAGCACTTTGATTGCAGTTCGATGGTATTGGCTTGGATTAACAGCTTGTAGCTTGTTAATGGCAACCGCTTATTTTTATTTTCAGCAGACTCTAGGTTTGCCTCCGTGTCCTCTATGTATGTTTCAGCGAGCATGTCTGGTGGCCATTGCTTGTGCTTGTTTAGGTGGGATCGTATTTAAACCCAGTAAGATTTTTGCCAAACTACTGGCGTTTTTAGTCGTGTTATTCTCTGGTTTGGGGTTGGCCATTGCCGGTCGTCAAGTATGGCTTCAGCACCTTCCTGCAGACAAAGTTCCTGAATGCGGTCCTGATTTAGCATTTATGATGGAAGTATTTCCACTCAAAGATGTAATAAGCCGGGTGTTTCAGGGCAGCGGGGAATGCGCCGAAGTTCAGTGGCGATTTTTGAGCTTCAGCATGCCTGAATGGATGCTTTTGGTGTTTTTAGTGATGCTGATAATTGCTTTTAGGCTATTCTTTTCCAAAGAGCGATCGTATTTCACCGGTAACTATGGACGTTAATGTAGCTAGCCAGCAACGGTATCTAGACAAACCTGTTTGTTGGCTCGGATAATCAACTTCTTTTTGCGTTTAAAGCCTAAGCTTTCTTTCACTCGAAAGTTTGTTCATCATTGACTTGTTTGGCGTATAATTCTACTACAATCAATAGCATTACAAGTTAAAACTTAAAGCCTATGTTTTACATTTCAACATCCAGATTGGTGGCAATGACGGTTAGCTCCATAGTTATAATCAGCGCTAATGCACATGCTCAACAAGTCGCTCTGCTTGATTCAGGTATTGATCCAGATGCCGGTTTTAATGTGTTTCCAGGATTCAATTATTTTTTGAACACCTCTGATACCTCCGATGTCTCGGATCGTGAGGGAGAGGGCCATGGCACAGTATCGGCACGCTTAGTCACAGAAGCATTTAGCGGTGAAATAGTGCCGTTTGTAATTACAGATGGACAATCCCTTCAATTGTTCGAAGATCAAGTTAGGGCAGCGCGAGATAGCGCCTTATCCGATATTTTAGGGCGCGATGATGTGCGTGTGATAGGCATTACCAAGGCATCGTCTGGTGCTGCAGGCTCGGCCGCACCGTTATTGCCTCAATTATCAGAGGCTAACAAGGTAATTGCGATCATGGCGGGTAACAATGAAAGCTCGCAACCCAGTGTTCTCGCCACTAGTAGCTTTAATTTGCAGGGGGTAATTATTGTCGGCGCAACAGATGCTGACGGTGTGTTGTTGCCGGCGTCTAATCGGGCAGGAACAACTCAGAATAGATACGTCGCAGCGAATGGCTTGCCGTCTGATGACGGAGCGCTCGGGGGCTCATCTTGGGCGACCGCTCGAATTTCTGGAATCGCGGGCGCGGTATTACTCCAGAACCCCGATTTAACCGGCGAAGAAGTGGTCGATATTATTTTGCGTTCAGCTGAAGATCGCGGAGCCGAAGGCATTGATGCTGAGTACGGTAGAGGAGTCATTTTGAGTGCAGATCAGGTGCTGAATAATGCGATCGGTCCAACAGTAGTCCCAGTTGACCCTATAACACCGCCTAATGATTCAGGCGGTGGTGGTGGCGGTGGCGGTGCAGGTCTATTGTTGGGCGGCGCAGTAGCTGCTGCATTATTGTTATTGAGAAAGCCAAAAGCGAAATTGGAAAAGACTTTAGTGCTCGACTCTTATGGGCGAGCTTTTCAAATTGATCTTGGCGAGCACATCGAGGTTAGTGATGGGCGGCTACATCTAGAGGACTTTTTTCATGGACTCAGTCAGACTTCCGTTGGAGACCAGTTCGTACTCCCTGAGTTGAACACTATGGTGGCATATGGCGCTAGTACCAATGATGATCATCGTTTTGACATGATCGAGTACTTTGGTATGCCCGGAGACATAGTCTTAGAAAACCAACAGGCTGAAGTATCGGTAGCAGTGCGCAGTAAGTTGACGTCTCAGATAGATTTAAGCACTGGCTATAGAGTTAGCCCGCATCAGACATATGGTGCCGTTTCACAGCTAGATTCACATGAATTGTTTGGTAGTAGCTCTTTTATTTCGGGCCAGGCTTTTAGTTCGGTATTGAGCGGCTTTGGTGCTCAAGCACAGACAGCGTCAGTTAACTATCGCCCCAAGAAATTTAGTAATGCATCATTAAAATTCGGCTTGGCGTCAGTTGATCAAAATCGAGATTTTGGTTTAGATTCAATGTCTTCAATTTTGCAAGCGGGCTACCAGTTTAATGACAATGCTGGCTTGTCGATGCAGTTTGGGCAAATTGAAGAGAAAGGCAGTTTGTTCGGCGGCGCTGCCGGCGGCGTGTTTGGAGTTGAAACAGCCACCACCTATGCAGTGAATCTATCCGGTAATATTAAAGCGTCAGATAAAGTCTCTATTGTGGCTAATTATGGTATGGGACGTACTCATGTAGACGCCTCGGAAAATAGTTTACTTAAGGACTTTTCAAGTATAGGCAGTGATTGGTATAGCCTAGGAATAGTTGGTAACAATGTATTTCGTGCCGCCGATCAAATTGGATTCGCGATGTCGCAACCACTAAAAATTCGCTCGGGCGGGGTTGATTACTCGATTCCCAATGCGCGAAGATTGAACGGTAATATCGGCTTCGACACAGAGCGTATCAACCTATCAGAGACGGGTGCCACCGAGCGCAACGTTGAGGCTTACTATCGTACAATGTTGAACGATAATCTGGAACTTGGTAGTTTTATTTCGTTCCGCCAGAATCCTAATCATGTAGGTGACAACGGCGACGAATTATTGTTAATGGCGACTCTGCGCTACCGCCAATAAGTCAAACCTATCGATAGAATGACCGGGTCAGAAGTAACCTAGCTCCAACAGAGGCCGTCTTGTTGGAGGTTTGTCGTTTCCCGCGCACCCAGGGTGATAAAATCCAGAATTTATTGAATATCATTGGCGAATTCGGTTTTCACGTTTAAGGCTTTTCCAAAATCAGTTAAGCTGCACAACTCCTAACTCAATTTAACCGTACATCGAGCACTCTTGTAGGTGCGTCTATCATTGTGAAACTCTATAATACTGAAACCAAAAGCAAGCAAGAGTTTGTCCCTAAGGATCCTCAGCACGTCACTATGTACGTTTGTGGGCCAACCGTTTATGGACGTTCACACATCGGAAATATGCGCCCGCCAGTGGTGTTTGATGTGCTGGCTAGAGTAATTCGTCAGCAGTTCCCAAAGCTGACCTATGCGCGTAATATCACTGATATCGACGATAAGATAAATGCTGCTGCGGCCGCAGAAGGGGTTGATATTTCGGTGATTTCAGAGCGATACACGCAAATCTATAATGCTGATCTGGCGGCATTAGGGGTACTGCCCGTTGATGTTGTTCCTAAGGTCACTGAGCATATTCCTGAAATCCATCGAATGATCACCGATTTGATCATCAAGGGTCATGCCTACGAAGCACAAGGTCATGTATTATTCAGCGTGCCTGATTACGCAGACTATGGGGAATTGTCAAAGCGTGACCCAGAAGAGTTGTTGGCAGGCGCTCGTGTCGACGTGGCTGCGTATAAAAATAATCCTGGTGACTTTGTATTGTGGAAGCCTTCATCCGAAGACCAGCCGGGCTGGGATAGTACTTGGGGTCGAGGTCGGCCAGGTTGGCATATAGAATGTTCTGCTATGGCGGCAGCTCATCTTGGCAAGACCATTGATATTCACGGTGGTGGACACGACTTAATTTTCCCGCATCATGAAAACGAACGTGCACAGAGTACCTGTGTCCACGATGGTCAGCAATATGCACGTTACTGGTTGCACAACGGTTTTGTGAATTTCAATCAGGAAAAGATGTCTAAGTCGCTGGGAAATGTAATGGTGGTTAGGGATGCTTTAGAAATAGCACCAGCGGAGGCAATTCGGTATGTGCTTCTGTCCGCACATTATCGGGCACCTCTAGATTGGAATGATGATGTCTTGCAGCAAGCTAAAAATAGCCTAGACCGACTCTATGGAAGTCTACGCACCTTGATCGATGTGGATGTTCCTGTCGACATTGAGTCACAGATACCAACAAGATTTCAAGAAGCATTGTTGGACGACCTAAATACTCCGCGCGCGCTAGCAGAGTTGTTTGCGCTCTCAAAACGTGCAAATAGCACCACCGATGCTAAGCAAAAGGTGCAAATCAAAGCAGCGTTATTGCAATCGGGTGAATTACTAGGTCTACTGCAGGACGATCCAGAGAAATGGTTGGCCGGCGATACTGGGAGTGTTGATTCCGATCAAATAGATGGACTAATAGCCGAGAGAAAAATTGCCAAGGACAATAAGGACTGGGCTAGGGCGGACGAAATTCGAAAAGTATTGACCGCCATGAAAGTCGTGCTTGAAGACAGTGCTGAGGGAACTCGCTGGCGGATAGAAAGTTAATGAACCTCTGGTCTAGTACCAGTTGCAGACCCCATATTAGTTCGTAACCCATTAAATTAAATCACTATGAACACCATTGCTGAAATACAAGCTGAACTAGTCGACGAGTTTGAGTTACTCGATGATTGGATGACACGTTATGAACACGTCATTGACCTAGGTAGGCAGCTGCCTGAATTTCCCCAAGACTGGCGGACGGAAGAAAATCGCATTCAGGGTTGCCAATCACAAGTATGGTTACACATCCAAATGAATGAAGGCAACTTGCATATTGACGGTATGAGTGATGCGGCGATTGTGTCTGGCTTGGTCGCTATAGTGTTACGAGTTTACAGTGATCACACCCCCCAAGAAATATTGGATGCAAAGCCCGAATTTATCGCTGATATTGGTTTCACTGATCATCTTAGTCCCACTCGCAGTAATGGCTTACATTCGATGTTGCGGACTATTTATCAACGTGCAGGCAGTTATCTTTAGTTATTGACCTAATTATAGCGGTGTAAGTTTTCTGAGCTTCCTAAGAACCACTGCGCCGACCTAAATAAACACATTTAACAGTGGTAAACAACGTTTATCTCGTTACAATTAACGATTGTCGAAATTTACCTATTTGCGTCCAAAGTTGATCCCAATGCAGCAAGAATATGACCCGCTAAAAATCGAAACCGAATTACAGTTTCGTTGGCAAGAAAAAAAGGTTTTCAAAGCGATTGAAGGCAGTGATAAGGAGAAATTCTATTGTCTTGAGATGTTTCCGTACCCCTCTGGAAAATTGCACATGGGGCACGTACGTAACTATACGATTGGTGATGTGATTAGTCGCTATCAGCGTATGTTGGGTAAAAATGTATTGCACCCAATGGGCTGGGACTCATTTGGCTTACCCGCTGAAAACGCCGCAATTGCCAATAAAACTGCGCCAGCTGCGTGGACCGACGAGAATATTGC
>JBLHMH010000075.1:0-15885 GCA_047621785.1 Polaribacter sp.
TTGGTATACTTTTTGGTATGTGATCCCTACCCTGCCAATGTTTCTAATTTTTCCCGTACTGCTGCAGCGCATCCAATTTTGGCCTTCACTAATGGTTTGCACTGTTATAACGGTGGCTTGCTTTGCTATATTTGCCTATGTAGTACGAAAGTTTGGCATCAACTTATTATAAAGTCATGGCATAATTAAGGATCAGTAGTCACCCACACGGTGTTAAGTCTAGACTATGAATTTTGTATTTTGTGTACCGGCTAGCTGGCTCTGCGAGCACCCCAGGTTTTGCATATCAGCCCGTACTACGAGTATCGTTAATCGCTACGATGGTTTCTTCGTCTAACATGGTCTCTTAAATATAATCGCTTCGCAGGCACCCTTATGAAATTTAACGTTCTTTCAATTACCGCTCTATCACTGTCTTTGATGGTCTGCACCAGCTACGCTGCAGAATCCTCTATGCCCCCGCCAACAGAGAACGAAATACCTCTCAGAGCAGAAGGCGAAGGTCAGTATGACCAACTAATCATTCGAGGCGCGTATTTGGTTGATGGAACTGGCGCGCCTGCTACTGGCCCGGTGGATATAGTAGTTGAACAAGACCAAATCACCGAAATAGCACTGGTGGGCACGCCAGGCATTGCGATTAGAGATGAAAATCGACCTAAGCTAATCGCAGGTGACAACAAAAAAGTGCGCGAGGTTGATGCACATGGCAAATATGTACTGCCTGGATTTATTGATTCACACGCGCATATTCATTCGCAAGCGAGCGGTCAAAACGTCACACCTGAATATATTTTCAAACTCTGGCTGGGTCACGGCGTTACCAGTATCAGAGAAGTGTTTGCCACTGATGGCGAAAGCCGGTTACTTGAACTTAAAAAACTTAGCGCACAAAACAAGATAACTGCGCCGCGCATAACGGCCTTCCCCTTTTTTGGCATGCCCGTGGACGGTGCTAAAAAACTGCCCGCCATCACCAATGCAGAATCTGCACGTAATCGAGTTCGCCAGCTAAAGAACATTGGTGCCGATGGTATTAAATTTATGGGCGCTCGCGAAGACATACTGTGGGCCGCTTTAGACGAAGCGGAAAAACTTGGTCTAAGAACCACCATGCACCATGCGCAACTCGATGTTGCTCATGCTAACGTACTCGATACTTCTGCACGCGGCCTAGACTGCATGGAGCATTGGTATGGCCTGCCAGAAGCCCTATTCACTGATCGAGTAATACAGGACTACCCGTCCGATTATATTTACAGCAACGAACAAGATCGTTTTGGGCAAGCTGGCCGACTCTGGAAGCAAGCCGCCAAGCCTGGTAGTGAACGCTGGAACTATGTGATGCAAACCTTGCTGGATAGAGATTTTTGTCTCAGCCCAACTTTCACCATTTATCTTGCAAGCCGAGACCTAATGCGCGCTTATAGCGCAGACTGGCATTACCAATACACCGACCCAGGTTTGTGGGAATTCTACCGCGCAAATCGCGAGCAACACGGTTCATTCTTTTTTAATTGGACGACCGAAGACGAAGTTGAGTGGAAAAACAACTTCAAGCTATGGATGCAATTCGTTAACGAATATAAAAATAAAGGCGGTAGAGTTGTTACAGGCAGCGACACCGGATATCTGTATAGCCTTTACGGCTTTGGTTATATTCAAGAGTTGGAGCTATTGCAAGAAGCGGGCTTCCACCCCCTAGAAGTAATTCGATCAGCGACTAAAATCGGCGCACAGGTCCTTGGCAAGGAAGACGAGATTGGTACCGTAAGCGTAGGTAAAAAGGCCGACCTAATCATTGTGGATGAAAACCCCCTGCATAATCTGAAATCGCTCTACGGCACTGGGGTACCAAAACTGAATGATAAAACCCAAACTGTTGAGCGGGTTGGCGGGGTTCGCTGGACTATTAAAGACGGTATTGTCTACGACGCTAAACAATTATTGGCCGATGTACGAGAGATGGTGAAACAAGAGAAACTGCAACGCGGCATGGATCCAAAAGTACCGATGAGTGTTGAAACTCCATAAAGGTAAATAGCTGTTCTATTGACAACTCTAAGACATTCAGCCCCCGGTCTGATCGCATCGGTTTGGCTCAACGTAGAAAATCCAATCACCCCAGCGCAGCATCGCGGAAAAGTGATTGTCATTGAAGCGTTCCAAATGCTCTGCCCAGGGTGCGTGTCACACGGGCTTCCGCAAGCAAGTCGAGTTGCTGAAATATTCTCTACCGACGATGTTGTGGTGCTGGGGTTACATAGTGTGTTTGAGCATCATGAAGCACAAGGCACACGCATTGGCTTGGCGGCTTTCCTGTAGGAATATAGAATTGCTTTCCCAGTAGCGATTGACGCGCAGATTGCGGGGAAGCATTTGCCTGCAACTATGACTGCTTACGAATTGCGTGGCACGGCGAGCTTATTGTTGATCGATCGCCAAGGAAAACTTAGAAATAACCATTTCGGCATACTCCCTGATCTTGGCCTCGGAGCTCAGATCATGCAGTTAGTGGGTGATAATGCAGAGACAAATGGCTTGGGGTCTAGTCAGGCGACTGAGAATTCAGCTGGTTGCAGTGATGATGGTCGTGTAATCGACCAAGGGAATGATTAGCATGGTGGTTCAAATAAACTGATGTGGAGAATTAGCCTGAAATACAAAGCCTGACAATAACACTTGAACAGAATCAGAATGTTTAGCCCCTTAATCTGAGAATTGCAATGCATGTCGCAAGGCAAATTATGTCAAAGATCCGCGTTAAAAATGCGTGGCCGAAGGGCCACCATTTGCGGTGTATTTCTTTGCTTCTGTTTCTTTTGTACAAGCAAAGAAATGAAGGCCCGCCCCGGCAAGGGGCAATCTAAAAAAAGAAGTTGAGGTCCGATCACATAAGATCTAAGTCAAATTTCATACTGTAACTATAATGCTTTTCTGAATAAATGAGGCGAATCGGGGATACCAATCACCGACATTCTAGATCACTTCCTTTTCATAAAATCAGCAGTCTCACCAGCACTCGGCTCCTGCGATTCCAACAAACCATCGATAACGCCTTGATGATCACTCGCAGATTTATTTTGGCTCATTTTCCACTTGCCTTGCATGGATGACAGCGATATTTCGATACCAACAATTCCAGCCAACTGCCTCTCAATATACCCTTGTGGTGCATCAGCCACTTCCCAAGGAGCCGTTTGATGGCGTTCTGATTTATTAGTTAGCGTATTTAACATGTCTAGCTTCCATGCATTGTCGCTAATAAAAGAAATTTTTCCACGTAAGTGAACCACAGCATAATTCCAAGTCGGGACGACTTTACCATGCTCCTTTTTACTGGGATACCAATTAGGGGAAATATAGCTTTGCGGCCCTTGAAAAATCATCAGGACCTGCGACTTATCGGCTACCTCTGCCCAGAGCGGATTAGCCTTAGCGATATGACCTCTTAACAGCGGCTTAGCATGTTCGTCTTCAACAAAATAAAGCGGAATGTGATTTGCCTCTAAGCCAGATGAATTTATGCTTAGCAAGGTAGCCAACGGGTATTGAGCGATAAAGCTCTTTAGCTGCTGATCATCTTCTTGCTTGAAAGGACTAAGGTTGTACATTGGATTCTCGTTAATCAGAATATAATTTTTCAGTTGTCATTCGCCTCTCATTACTAACAACATGACAATTTCTGATTAGGCAGCGCGACGCTTCTCTTCAGCCTCTGACCTGGCAACGGCATTCAACACTGCCTTCAACGTAGCGCCTAAGATGTCGTGGCTTTTACCTGCCCCACAAACACGTTGTTGATTAATACTGATTTGCACGTAGGCAATTGCTTCTGCGCCTTCGTTGCTGCCAAGCGTATGTTCATTGTAATCAACAATGACGAAAGTCTGACCAAGGTAATTGCTAAGCCCTGCGACGAATGCTTCTAGTACGCCACGCCCTTTTCCGCTGATGCTGTATTCTTGGTCTTGGTCAATCAATACCGCGTCCATCGAGTCGGCACCGTCTTGACGGTTCACTTGATAGCTCTTCAAGCTCATGTGGTGGCTTGGGTCTACATAGGTATTATTGAATAAATCATGAATTTGATCGGGGCTAACTTCAGCTTCGGTTTTTTCGGCTTCTTTTTGTACAACTGGGCTGAAATCTACTTGCAGCCAGCGCGGCATTTTGATTCCATGCTCTTGCTCCAAAATATAGGCTATGCCGCCTTTGCCCGATTGCGAGTTAATCCGAATGACCTCTTGATAATTTCGCCCAAGGTCACGCGGATCAATAGGCAGGTAAGCGACTTCCCACGGATCGCCGTCTTTATAGATCGCTAAACACTTATTGATTGCATCTTGGTGACTACCTGAGAACGCTGCGAATACTAACTCGCCAGCGTAAGGGTGCCTTGGGTGAACTTTTAGGGCGGTGCATTTTTCGACCACGTGAATGATTTTATCCATCCGCGAGAAATTCAATTCTGGGTCAACGCCCTGGCTATACAAATTCATTGCCATGGTTACGATGTCCATATTGCCGGTGCGTTCGCCGTTACCCAATAGGGTGCCTTCTACTCGATCAGCACCGGCCAAAACACCCAGCTCTGATGCCGCGACGCCACAACCGCGATCATTATGTGTATGCAAACTGATTCGCACCGAATCGCGCTGTTTGATATTGTCGCAAAACCATTCAATTTGATCGGCGTACACATTGGGCGTTGCCACCTCAACGGTAGCAGGTAAATTCAGAGTGATTTTATGCTCAGGAGTTGGGGCCCAAACGTCAATTACCGCATTACAAACTTCGACCGCATAATCCAATTCTGTCCCGGTAAAGCTTTCTGGCGAATATTGAAAATGCCATTGTGTTTCTGGCTGTTGCTCAGCCGCTTGTTTAACCCACGCCGCGCCGTCAGTCGCGATCTTCTTGATTTCTTCGCGCGACATCTTAAAGACTTGTTCGCGTTGTACCGTCGAAGTTGAATTATAGACATGCACGATGGCTTTTTTAGCACCCACTAAAGACTCATAACTACGCTCAATCAATTTTTTTCGAGCCTGAGTTAGTACCTGTATGGTGACATCGTCTGGAATTCGATCTTCAACGATTAGTTTTCGCACAAAATCAAAATCGGTTTGAGAAGCCGCAGGAAAACCGACTTCAATCTCCTTAAAACCAACATCAACCAGCATCTCAAACATCTCCAGCTTTTGCTGAGGCGTCATTGGGTCGATCAGGGCCTGATTACCATCCCGCAAATCGACACTACACCAAGTGGGAGTGGCCTGGATAACACGGTCTGGCCAACGTCGATCTTTTTTATCAACGGTAACGAAGGGTAAGTATTTGTTTGAGTTAAAGCGATTCATTGGCTAATTTTTTGCTAAATAATTATTTGAAGCAATTATAACTATTAAGACCCAAGTTTATTAACCAAATAAGTAAGTGTTATTCAAACTAATTAGCTTATTAGGCGCTAAATATACGACATTATAGCGATAATCACTAATACTAGGATTTTTAATAGCGAGTTCCAGATGCATCTAGATAAAATAGACAAACAAATACTCAATGAACTTCAAGCGAACGCAAGGATTAGTAATTTGGAGTTAGCAGAACGAGTGAGCTTATCCCCCACACCCTGTGCGCGACGCGTAAGACACTTGGAAGCAAGCGGCGTGATTGTTGGCCACAGAACCTTGCTCGACCCAGAAACGCTGGGCTTGAACTTAACGGCAATGATCAGCGTAACCATGGACAAACACACTAGTGATCGCTTCGAAAAATTTGAGCAAGCCGCCGCACTATTACCTGAAGTTATGGAATGCTATGTTGTAACGGGTCAGGACTCAGACTTTCTAATCAAAGTTTTGATTCGAGACATGCGACACTACGAAGAATTTCTTCTGCAGAGGCTGACTAAACTAGAAGGCGTTAGCGGCGTACATTCGAGTTTCGTTTTAAGACAAGCAATCAACAAAAGTGAAATGCCTCTTTAAAAGTCTTAAGAAGTATGGTTTAGCGCTTCTGTTCAGGTCATTGCAGCGCCCCCCAATTTTGTCGCGGTGATCGGCGAAGGCAGCGGTTGTTGTCTAATTCTCAGCGTCTAAGGCCAGTAATCTCTAGACAGCTAACAACGCCTCTATCCTATCCATAATGTCTTCCATTCTACGAATGATGGCCTCATAGGGTTCAGCGCTCGCCATATCCAAACCTGCCTTTTTTAATAGGTCGTAGGCATAACCTGAACCGCCAGCTTTGAGAACATTCAGAAAATCATCGCGTACTGCTGTATCCCCCTTAAGGAACCTTTCAGAAAACCAAGCGGCACCTGAGATCGACGTAGCATACTGGAAAACATATAGGTCATAGTAAAAATGCGGTACGGACATCCATTCTCGGTCGTAAGGCTCGTCTATTAAAACGGTTTTACCGTCATGGTCATGATAGCGTTTTAGCAAATCTTCATATTTTTCCGAGAAGATAGCGCCGGTTAAAGGCTGGCCGGCTTGCGCCGCTTCGTGGATGCCTAATTCAAATTCAGCGAACATGGTTTGACGAAAAAACGTGCTGCGTATTGATTCCAGTGCCTGACCTAAAAAGAATAACTTTTCGTCTTTAGTTTTTGCACTCGCAATTAGATATTCTTCTAATAGAATTTCATTAATAGTTGAAGCCAACTCGGCGGTGAATGTTGAATAACCAGCTTTGTAAAACGGTTGTCCTTGCTTGGCCAACATCGTATGAACCGCATGCCCCCATTCGTGAATGTATGTCGAAAGAGAATTGTAGTCATCGTTATGATTGAGCAGCACATAAGGATGTACGTCATAGGCCGAGCCGTTCATGTAGGCACCTGAGCGTTTGCCAGCCTGTGGGTAGCTGTGTGCCCAGTTAGAGCCCAAAGCTGTTACTAAATAATCATTGTATTCCTTACCCAAAGGCTTAAGTGCTTGCAGAGTAATTTCTTTCGACTCATCCAACCCAAAACTGCTTTGCATTTCGACCAATGGTGGATAGAGATCGTAGTAACGCATTTGTTCGATACCAAGAATCCGCCCGCGCAATTTAAAATAACGATGTAGGCTGGGCAGATTCTCGTTTACCTGGCGAACCAACATTCGATACACCTGTTCAGGTAGCTTATCATCAGCCAGCTGCCAGTCTAAAACTGAATCGTAGTTTCGCGCCTTGGCCTCAAAAATATTAGCTTGTACTTCTACATTCAGTAGACCGCCAATGCTGGTTTCATAATCTTTCCAAACCCCGAAAAATTGATCGAAAACGGCCTTGCGATCTCCACGATTTGGTGCGCTACGCAGTTTGCTAAAACCCGACTGATTGAGCAAAATTTTACGCCCGTCGGAAAGCTCTATGTCACGCCAAGGAATATCGGCATTGACCAATAGCTCATAGATTGAATTGGGCGCAGCAGTTAAAGCCCCCGCATTCGCTAACAATGCTTCTCCCTTGGCGTCCAATAAGTGCGGGGCGGTTCGAAGCACATCATCGATGTAGTGATCAAAATCACCTAGCCTCGGTTCTTGCGCTAAGAATTTTTGTAATTTGTGCTGACCCATTACGACCAACTCTGGGTCAACCCATGCAATCGCTTCAAGGAACTCGGTGGTGAGACCCAAGGATTTCGCTAAACGAGCTTGGTTCTCTGAGATTCGCTGGTCCTCATCGTTAGTCATGTTGGCATATATATAAAGACGGATTACGTCCTTACGTACACCTGATATTTCATGCATGCTGTCCGCTAGTGGATTAGCGGATTTTCCAAAATCAACTTTCAGCCTGAGCAAGGCTCTGATTCTAGTCTGAATGTCAGCAAAGGCAGTTTCCCAACTTTCATTGCTTGCGTATAAATCCGATAAGTCCCAAACAGTTGGTGCTGTACTTTGAGATTCATCTAATTGATGAATCGCTTTTGATGGCTCACCCCAGACATTGAAACCCAACGCACATAGCACAAGCAGCGATACTGATTTCGGGAAAACCTTCATAAGCCATGTCTCACTTAGTTTTATAACAGAATTCGCAGCTTACTATGAAACTTAATGGTGCGTAAGCAATCCCGAAAGTAGCCATTGCCAGAGGACTGTCACCTGAGATAATTGATTTGAGTGTTTTGCATCCGAGCGCTAAAATCAGTAGACTCTATGCATGCAGATTTTACTGCAATAATAATAAGCTGCGTACGTAACTCAATTTTGTTCAATGCGTATTCTAAAATAATAATTCAGCGTCCAACGCTGTTCGTTAAAGAAGCCGATTACAACAAATTCCCAAACACTTGAATGCACCCAAAAACGAATATCGGGTTGTTCGGTGATGGAACGAATTTAATTAGCCGCCTTAGCAACTAAACTTATCACTGAGGAATCATTATGACCGATGCAGTAGCTGCCGCTGCGAGTAGCGACGAGAGAACAATTCTCGGCCACCCGCGAGGCCTATTCATATTATTTTTCACCGAGATGTGGGAACGCTTTTCCTTTTACGGAATGCGTGGTTTGCTCATTCTTTATCTCACTCAACACTTCTTATTCTCGGACGAAAAATCCAGTTTGATCTACGGAGCCTATACGGCTCTCGTTTATGTGATGACCATTATCGGCGGCTCCTTAGCCGATAGATATCTAGGGGCCCGAAAAGCGGTGACCTTTGGTGCAATATTATTGGTTTTGGGCCACTTCGGCATGGCTTTTGAGGGCAATGGCTCTAAACAATTGCTGAACTACAACGGCGGCACCTATGAGATATCGCTAGATGCGCGTGGTGGCGATGCCAAGCCAATGATCTACTCAGAGCAAGGCGAATCCTATGTCAACTTTACCCAAACCGAAATGCAGATCACTGATCCTGCTGCGGTCGGCCTGCCTGCGGTAATCGATCGCGATCAATACACTACGTCAGTGGTGACAGAAGAATTCTATAAAAATGTGCTATTCCTGTCTTTGGCGTTGTTGATTGCAGGCGTAGGATTCTTAAAGGCCAATATCTCCACCATTGTAGGCTCCTTGTATGGCTTTGGTGATACTCGACGCGACTCGGGTTTCACCGTGTTTTATATGGGCATCAACTTAGGTGCGTTTCTATCCTCCATCTTTTGTGGTTATTTAGGCATTGCCTATGGCTGGAAATATGGCTTTGGATTAGCCGGCATTGGTATGGCATTCGGCTTATTCATCTTTCTTTACTTTCAACCGTGGCTAGAAGGCAAGGCCGAGCCGCCTTGTGCAGAAAAATTAAAAGAAAAGGCATTTCTATTTATAAATTACGAATGGATGTGCTACTTAATTGGTCTCGTAATAATTGCGGTATCAATGTTCTTAGTCAAAAATGAAGAGTTAGTGGGCGGCATACTCGCGCCCGTCGGCATTATCATGTTTCTGTTCTTGCTTTTCTACGCCTTCACTAAGTGTGTTGGCAAAGTACGCTCTAGGATGTTAGCAGCGATCTATTTCGTGTTAGCACAGATTCCATTTTGGGCACTATTTGAGCAAGCGGGTTCTTCATTGAGCCTACTAACAGCTCGTTTGGTCGACCGAACCATATTTGGCTGGTCAGTACCCACCCCAGTCTTTCAAGGGCTTAACGCAGGCTATATTTTCTTATTCGCGCCATTGGTTGCTTGGCTTTGGATTTGGCTTGCCAAGCGCAATCTGAATCCTTCAACGCCGGTCAAATTTGCTTTTGGCGTTGCTCTTGCAGGACTCGGCTTTTTAAGTTTAGTCGCGGGCATGAAGGGCTCGGGCACGACAGGCTTAACTCCAGTGTTGTTTATATTCCTAATCTATTGGATTCACACTATGGGTGAGCTGCTGGTATCGCCAGTGGGCCTTTCAGTGGTTACCAAATTGGCTCCGGCTAGCGTGGTAGGCATGACCATGGGTGCTTGGTTCTTGTATTCCGGTTTATCTAACTACTTAGCAGGTGTGATTGCCAGAACCACCGGTGCAGAAACCATCGGCGGACAAATGACCGACATTGCGGCCGCTAAAGCTGGCTACATTACTGTGTATTCGCAAGTAGGTTATATCGCTTTGGGTATTGCGTTTGTCATGCTGTTGATCTCTCCAGTCATCAAAAAAATGATGGCCGATGCCGATTAGACGCACAATCAATTAGACAATCACTTTTGAATAAATAAAGGCGGCCAATAGTGCCGCCTTTATTTTCTTTAGAAAACCTTATTGGAGGAACCACATGAATTATCTCTCTACTAAAAAAACACTCCGGGTCATCGCCCTTGCCGTTTTGGTGATCGGCTTTAGCTCGCCTTCGATGGCTGAACAGGAATCCGCCGCCGAATTCGTTAAACGCATTCAAGCAGAAGGTGACGAGCTAAATAAGGAGCTCAATGCGGCATTTTGGGTGCGCAACACTTATATCACTAAAGATACTGCAGTTTTAGCAGCAAAAGCGGGTGAAAGAGCGCTTGAGTTTGAAGCAAAGGCCGTCGCCCAAGCTAAGCAGTTTAAAGGCAAGAAAATGGACGACTCGACGGCTCGAGCCATCGAATTGATGCTGCGCGGATCATCTGCTCCTGCCCCCGACGACCCAGCCGCTCGCGCTGAACTGGCTCAAATTTTAACCGACATGGAAGGCCAGTATGGTGCCGGTAAATATTGTGATAAAGATGGTGAGAACTGCCGTGAGTTGCAAGAGCTCGAAACCGTACTACGTGAATCACGTGACTACGACGAGCTTCTTGATGTGTGGCAAGGCTGGCGTACCGTATCGCCTGCGTATCGAACCCAGTATCAACGTTTTGTTGAGTTGGGTAATGAAGGCGCGAAGACCTTTGGCTTTGACAACCTCGGTGATCTTTGGAAAGCCGGCTATGACATGGATACTCAAGAGTTCACCATCGAAGCACGCCGGCTATGGGAACAAGTAAAGCCGTTTTATGAAGAACTGCATTGCCACGTACGCGCCAAACTAAGCGAGCAGTACGGCGCTGATAAAGTATCATTAGACGGCCCTATTCCTGCCCATTTACTCGGCAATATGTGGTCTCAAACTTGGGAAAACATCTACCCTATTATGGAACCGTATGCCGGTGTAGCATCGCTTGACGTGACCAAAGCATTGGTGGATCAAGGTTATGATGAATTGAAAATGACGCAGACAGCTGAAAGCTTTTTTACGTCCCTTGGCTTACCCAAACTGCCAGACAGCTTCTACCAAAACTCCTTAATTAAGAAACCGGCTGACCGAGATGTTGTCTGCCATGCCAGCGCCTGGGATATTGATAACGGGAATGACCCACGGATTAAACAATGCGTTGAAATCAATGCAGAGCAATTGAGCACCCTGCATCACGAATTAGGTCACATTTACTACTATTTGATGTACAAAGACCAGCCATCAGTGTTTAAAGGCGGCGCACATGACGGCTTTCATGAAGCAATTGGCGATACCATTGTTTTGTCGATGACGCCTGAATACCTTAAAAAGAAAGGCCTAATCGACAAGGTAGAAGTTAGTAAAGAAGCGACTATCAATAAGCAAATGAAGCTGGCTTTAGAAAAAATTGCTTTCTTGCCATTTGGCAAAATGATTGACGAATGGCGCTGGAAAGTATTCTCAGGTGAGATAGGCCCAGATGAATACAATAATGGCTGGTGGGATTTACGTACCGAATATCAAGGAATCAAAGCACCAATTGAGCGTAGTGAAGCTGATTTTGATCCCGGCGCAAAGTACCATATCCCCGGCAACACGCCGTACACCCGATACTTTTTATCCTTCATCATGCAATTTCAATTCCATAAAGCATTATGCGAAGCAACTGGTTTCAAAGGGCCATTGCATGAGTGTTCAATTTATGAAAACAAAGTCGCGGGCGAAAAGCTAGGCAACATGCTGGCAATGGGCCAAAGTAAGCCTTGGCCTGACGCGATGGAAGCATTGACAGGCCAACGCCAAATGGATGCCAGCGCGATCATCGATTATTTCGCGCCATTGAACGCATGGTTAAAGATACAAAACGAAGGCCGCCAATGTGGATGGTCTGGTTCTTGATTTAGTCAGCAATCGAGATTGCTGGTCGGCACGCCCAGTGATAGGCCAGCAGTCTCACAATTAATAGTAAAATAAAATGACCATAATCTCAGCAGCGCTATTATTATTCTTGGTGATGGACCCCTTGGGGAATATTCCCATGTACCTCACGGCCCTTAAAAACGTCCCAGACGAACGCCGAACTAAAGTAATCATGCGTGAGTTGTTAATCGCGCTTGTAGTAATGGTGGTGTTTCTATTTCTTGGACAACACTTTCTATCGGCTTTAAAAATATCTGAACCTGCTCTTACCACTACCGGTGGTGTCGTGTTGTTTTTAATTGCAATAAAAATGATCTTTCCACCAAGCATTGCGACAGATCAGATTGCCAATGACGAAGAGCCGTTTATTGTACCTCTGGCCATCCCTTATCTGGCTGGGCCTTCGACCATTGCTTCTTTGATATTAATCATGAACAGCGAGCCCGATCGCTGGTTAGAATGGCTAGCCGCCTTAGTCGGCGCCTGGTTTGTGTGTGGGATTATTTTACTATCGGCGACGCCGCTGGCAAAGATAATGCGTAACCGAGGTTTGATTGCGATCGAGCGATTAATGGGAATGATATTGGTAGCCTTGTCGATTCAAATGCTAATGAATGGCGTCAGCCAATTTGTAGACGGTATTTAATTTGTCGGTTCACAACTCATTGCGGGCTTTCAGTGCCATAACTTTAAACACTCATCGATTAATCAGATTAGGCTATTAGTCACGACTTCCATAAACTGGGATGTACGCAGGTTTCAAAACTTTATGTCCATAAGTAAGTTTAAAAGTTGCGCAGTAATATTCCTTTCATTTACATCCGTAAGTTTTGTACTTCGGCTTTTAGATACTTGGGTAAAGCCTGAAAATTTTGATTGAATCAAAATTAGCCGATTAAATAAGTAAGTATGGTATGGCGTCGCAAAAAATAATTTGTGAAAAAAGGGCTAGCCTTAGTAGCAGGAAAAAGTGGCTTTATTGTGAAAAATATGTCCCTAGTAAGGAAATGTCGGAGACTTTCAGGTAACTAAGATCAAAATATCAGACCAGCTGAGTAGGCTGTTAAGGTAAAGGGCAACAAATGAGCGCTCAGATTGGCTCTGTTTGATGCTGCTGTTGACTTCACTGAAAGGGTATTCAATACTCAAAACGGACACTGAGACTTCTCAGACTCTACGGATGTTGTATAGATGTTAGGTGATCGTTAATCTATTAGAAGTTGTGTATGAATTTTAAGAAAAAAAGAATTGTTTTAATTGCGGCATCGTTGCTAATGCTTTCAATCGGGCTCCTGCTGCACTTTGAAGTATTCAGTCTTGGTTCTGATTTTTATTCGTTTTTGGTGATCTTGACGGTTGTAGCCTTAGTGCTGGTGATAAATGGACTGACTCGCGTTTACGAGCCTAAAGACGATGAAATTAATTGAAGATATAAAAAATTACTTGCTGGGAGATATTCCGCTACCACAAAACGTATTTTATTACGCTCTTTGGATTGGGTGTTTTGCGGTTGGTTGGCAGGCCTGGGGGTTACTCTCTGATTTATTCTAAATTTTGAACAGGAAAAAAGAAATGGAAAATCAGTTCACAAAAATAGTTAGCGTGCTTATGTTTGCTGTGTTTTTAATTGTTGCTTTAGTCTGTACCCACATCTCAATTGGTGGCTTGATTAATGGTATGCCTTTAGCACCGACCGCTGGCTTGTTTCTCTTTGGTTTGGTTTTTGTTGGTTTAGCATTCTCATCTAAAGATATTGCTAAACTTTGTAGTTAGTGAGTTATATGAAAGAGAATATTTTTAGAGCTTTTAGTTCATTAATTGTGTTGGGAGGAATACTGTCGTTTGTATCCGACAGAGATACTATATTTCAAACATCTATTTTGGACACAATTAGCTTCGTTTTGGTCTCAATGAGCTTTCTATTGTTTGCTATAGGTGGTTCTAACTTTCTATCCAGATCACCCTTCACAAAAATACTTAATGAAAAAGTTAGCAATATTGTTAACCCTGGTAGAGGCATAAGGTTAGCCTAGTATATCCAGAAAAAATTGACTGGCTACTTAGGGCAATGAAGAGCCGTCGGGCTTTACTTTTTAATCGGGCAGAAACATACTCAGGCTGTGTGAAAACTCCAATTTCAAATTTGCCAAGAGTCGACATGAAACTTGTGCTTAGAGAGAGCTAATGATCGCTGTAGCCGATCAGATTAGACATAACCAAGCAAAGTGTTTGCTCGGTAAAATTTGAGACTTAAAACACAAACCACGGACTCATTTTTTAGTTTTCACACAGCCTGTACTCAAAGAAGCCACTCGCAATAAAGCATCCTTGCCCCATTTTACGCAGTACAATAGCAAAAAATCGCCCCGTCTGCGGCGGGGAAAATAGTTAAATAGGTGAATTGTTAAAAGCCCGAACCGCACGAACATTACCTGTGCTGCTCTTAAGGATGTCGTTCTGAAAGCCATCGTCGAAGAACTGGAGCCACGCATTGGAAGCACTGGCCTGCGACGAACTCCAATAGACGGCACTGGCAAAACCGCCCACAACGTCTTTCTGCAAATACAATAAATTTAACTCGTCTTTTGATGGTAGAAACCAGTCGGTAAAACCATTTAATTCATACATTCTTGCTACCTCAGCAGCCGTAGAGTCAGTTTCAGTGGTACATCCCCCGATGATCGCATCGGTGTTAGCCGCACCGCTACCAACCGCAGTTGAAGTACCGCTTATGTCAGTGCCACCACATCCCCATGTAGAAATAAATTGTGTTGAGTCGTCTGGCGCCGCCTCTAGGCCCTGTGTTCCGCCATCGATTACATAAAACACCTTGCCGCCTGCGGGGCCTGTGTCACCGATCGCATACAAAGTCGGTCCACTAGTTTGCGCGTGAGCTGGCAATGAAATGCAGGAGATCAAAGGTGTTGCCCAAACTAGATGGGTGAGTTTACGCCTCAATGGATCATGATCTAATTGATCCTTTGAAATTACTTTATTGGTTCGATTTTTCATTAAATTTAGCCCACCTAGTTTAGTATTGTTTAAAAAATAGCTTTTTTTGCTTTTATGATTATTGGACAAAGGGCAAATATTACTTGAAGGCACACTTGCAAACAAGCAATATTTTTGGGGAACATGCAGAACAAAAATGACTTGTTCTATTGGATACCTCAGAGGCCGCTTAGGGCAGAGCCTGTGTAAAAACGTAGTTGGTGTATAATAGTTTCTTTGCGCCAGGTAATGAACAATGCCCCGTTTCATCGAAGCCGAACCACGCGCACAAGCCACATTATTTCCAGAACGCATAGAAGATTATATTGACGAAGATAATCCGGTCAGAGCGATAGAAGCGTTTGTGGATATGTTGGATTTAGAAGGAATTGGATTTCAGGGCATGATGCCTAAAGTAACTGGCCGGCCGGCGTATCACCCATCCACCATGTTGAAGCTTTATATTTATGGTTACCTCAATCGAATTCAATCAACCCGCCGACTTGAACGCGAAACAGGTCGTAATCTTGTGCTGATGTGGTTGTTGGGCAGGCTGCAGCCCGACTTTAAAACGATTGCTAACTTTCGCCGAGCTAATGGTAAAGCTATCCGCAAAGTGTGTTCCCAATTTATCCAATTGTGCCGGAAGCTGGGCCTGTTTAGTCAGAAGTGAATCGCGGTTGATGGTAGCAAGTTTAAAGCCAACAATAATTGGAATAAAAACTTCACCCCAGCAAAGGTGAAGAGACGTATTGAAGAGATCGAGAAGAGTATCGGTCGCTATTTCGCCCGACTGGATCGGGTCGATCAAACAGAGCCGACTGCAGACGATCAGTCCAATAA
>JBLHMH010000076.1:0-15266 GCA_047621785.1 Polaribacter sp.
TTAATCTCGATATCATCAAGTTCGTTAATCTCGCTGCGACCATCATAGAAATCCACCAGATTGATCTCTGGCGATTCTTCGGCTAAAGAAATACCAGCTGCGATTTCTCGTTGATCTATATTATAAATGCCATCTGCATTATCAGCAGCCCCCATTGCCTCAGCGACTTTAGGTGAGGGTGTAGCTGTAGCTGAAGCCAAATCGGTCTCTGGAAATTCATCCGTTAATAACTCAGATGAAGACACATCAAATAGCGGGTTTTCGGGAGCAAGATCCTTACCCATCAAACTAACTGCTTGCCAATCCTCACTCGTTAACTCGCTTTTTTGTGAATAAAGCTCTTCGGAAATTCTTTCAAAACCCTCAACGTTATTGTTTTTATGATACAGGGCAAGCAATTTTTGTTTAATATCAACACGCTCAGGTTTACTAGCAACACCATCGAGCAACACCTCTTCAGCTTGTTCATCGCGGCCATAGGCTATGTACACGTCAGCTTCGGCAATTGGATCGACTTCAGAAGCCTGAACTACTGCGTCGCTGTCGCTATAAACAGTCAAAAATGATGTCTCACGATCGGGTAATTTAGTTTCACTAGCAACCACTGTAGTCGCCACACTAGAGATTCCAGATAATTCTGATTGCGTCGCAATAGACCGTAGGCTTATCTCAAACTCTTCGTCCGAGCGGCGGCGGCGAATTAGTAATAAAATGATACCTGACAATAAAACGACGCCGGTTCCCGCTAGCACTTTCCATAGCCCACCATCGAACAAAGCGGTTCGAATCTTCTCAAAAAAACTAGGCTTTGGCTCAGACAGTACTGGCGTGGTTTTTGTTTCTGCAATATTTTCATCAATACGCGAAACCAGGCCTTGTTCTTCCGATGCATCTACATCGGTATCTGCGTATTCATCAGAGCTACCTGCCAATTCATCATCAATGGATGAAATTTCATCGATAACAACACCATCTATCTCATCGACAGCAACTAGTTCGTCGAATTGTACAAGGGACTCTGCATTATTCTGATCTGCTAGTATTGCTTCCAGGTTTGCTAATTCAGCATCCTCAACGTTCATGCTAACCAGACGATTCATATCAGTGATCTGTCCCTCCAATATAGAAACACGCTCCGACAGTTCGCGGTTTTCTAAGGTCGTGGAGCTAAGTGAACCCTGTAGCTCTGTGATTTCTTGCTGTAAAGCAAGCACTTCAGCCTCACGGCTATCACCTTGCGCCGCTGACACGCCTTGAATTATGTCGCTGCTGGAACCCACTTGAAAATCATCAATCGTTGTTTCTGCAATACTGGCCCTGCTCGTGTCACCCGACAAATCGTATTGATCTTTAGAAACACGCAAGCCTGCATCGTTTGAAAGGTTTCTGGACGCAATTAATGATGGTTCCCATTCATTCACCTGATCAACGAAAAATTGTTTCGCTTGCGCAACTTCAACGGCACGAATAGTATTCAAATCGCTAATATTAAGTACCGAACCTTTACGTAGACCATTTATGTTATCACTAATAAATGCATCGCGATTTTCATCAAACATAACCTGCATAATCTGGTAAATACTCAGATCAGGAAACTGGCGCTGAAGTTCAGCAGCGATCACGCTCAATGACTCACCCGACGTAACCGGCCCGTACTGTGCATCGGTTGGAACAATTTCTAGCCCTCGGGTTGTAGTCAAATCTGATCCTAACGACTCCCTTGCTAGTTCCGCGTCAACTTGATCTGCTGAATCATTAATATCTATTTGATCGTCTACTTGGACCTCTTCAACTTCTAATAGAGCCCCTTGCGACTGATAATACTGGTCAGTGCCTACAATTTTTGGTTGTTCAATTGAATGTGGTGCTTCAGCAGCATAAACAGGAGGATCAATTAAAGCCATGTATTCTCTAAGAAAGCTGCCTCTAGCCCAGTCCACCCGCACTAAAAAATGTATGAATGGCTCCTTAATGACAACATCGTTACTAACTATTCTCAAAACGTTATCATTACCGAATTTTTCAACGATAACTGTCAAATCACTCAAATAACTAGGGTAGTCAATACCCAGACCTTCAAAATCTTCTTTAGACGCGATCACAGCCTTGATAGAACTAATGTCATCGCCCGCCGCAACGCGCAACTCTATCACTCCATTTAAAGGCTGATTCAAATTGGACTGAATATCCAGGGCTCCCAAACCTAATGCTGCCAAATTAGCAGATGTCAATAATCCGACAGTACCTACCGCAGCCAGTTTAAAACCCGAAATTAATGTTTTTCTATTTGCCATATATACTCCAAATCTATGGTGAAAGGCATTACGGAATCACCATTAGATTGAAAATTATTATTGAATTTTAGGTAGTTAGCTTCGTATTGTAACAACTTACTTCATTTATTAGCAACCACAATGCCGCATCAACGTCCATTAGGCGGTTAGCGAAAACTGCAAACCACCCAATAACCACACCAAAATCACTAATCATCGTTATGAAAGATCAAACCTGATCCTCAAATTTGATCTTCTATAACGCTTGCTTGGTGAGAGCTTATCAAAACGCTCGCCTAGAAAGAGCACGTCCAGCACAATTATATCGCCATGGCCGCAGATAAACGCGCGCTTAGCTAGATCATAAAGGCATCAGCGTAAAAAGCCTAGAATAAAACGACCGCAGAAACAATTTTTTACTTGCTGGCCTAAATCAGATACTGCATTGATTCATAGCCTCAGAGGCAATGGGTTAAGAAGACAGAGTCTTTAGCTTGGTATCAGAAGTTCCGCAAAAAGAGAGACTTTCAGCCTCGAGATCGTGAGTCAAATATGGTCTCGAATTAAACACTCAGCAATTTGCACACTATTAGTGGCTGCGCCTTTGCGAACATTGTCAGAAACCACCCAAAGATTTAAGCCTCTAGGGTGAGAAATATCTTCCCGAATTCGTCCGATGAAGACAGAGTCAGATCCTACGGCATCAGTTACAGCCGTCGGATAACTGCCATCAACTCGGTCATCTATCACCTCAATTCCTGGTGCGTTTCTTAACAATTCACGCGCTTGATCAGCGCTAATCTTATCGCGGGTTTCAATATGACAAGCTTCAGAATGACCGTAAAAAACAGGGACTCGAACACAGGTTGGGTTTACTTCAATCGATTCGTCGCCGAGTATTTTTTTTGTTTCCCAAATCATTTTCATCTCTTCCTTGGTATACCCATTTTCTGTGAAAACATCAATTTGGGGCAAGGCGTTGAATGCAATTTGCTTTGGATATACCTTCGTTTCAATCGCTTTAGCGTTTAATAGATTAGCCGTTTGTCCGGCTAGTTCCTTCATCGCTTCTTTACCTGTTCCCGAAACCGCCTGATAAGTACACACGTTAATGCGCACAATACCGACAACATCATGAATAGGCTTCAATGCCACCAGCATTTGAATGGTAGAACAATTAGGGTTAGAAATAATATTGGTCTGGGCGTACTGGCCAATCGCGCTTGCATTTACTTCAGGGATAATCAACGGTTTATCGTCGTCATAGCGAAACTCAGATGTATTGTCGATCACCACACAACCAGCGGCAGCGGCTTTAGGCGCGTAAACTTTTGAAATCGATCCGCCAGCAGAGAATAATCCAATCTGTACCTGGCTGAAATCGAAGTCGGCCAAATTTTGTACTCTTATAGTACGCCCATTAAATTTGCGGACACTGCCTGCAGAACGCTCACTAGCTAATAGGAAAAGCTTATCGACCGGGAATTTTCTTTCTTCCAGCACTTCCAACAAGGTCTCACCTACGGCCCCAGTTGCACCAACGATAGCGACATTGAACGATCTAGCCTGTTCTTGATCTGGCATTTATATAACTCTCAAAGATTAAATTTATGAATAAATTGATGTTAGACACGTTTGGTGTAACGAGCCGACGAGCATTGCCTACAGAACACTCGAGAATCACCCAAGCGGGTTTCTGCCTTGTAAGTAATTTGACACCGATGAATTAACAAGTTAAAACATAGGAACAGTATCAACAAAGCTTAAAGTTGAATTGGTTCCATATTCGGCTTACATGCGAAAAAATAGTTAGGCGATTGCCGCTCATTGGCGAACCGCGAGAGTTTAACATATTGATATAAAATCCATAACGTTTGATTACTTTTAAGCAAACACTATTATCAAAATTAATTGATGACACAATCTGTAAAACTCGATGCAATATCTGTATATTTCGGCGAATTCTGGCTTCGAGTAGCTGCCGACCTTGGTAACTCACGAATACGAATATCTGATTCAGCAAAGACCATTCATGAATTTATCGATAAAGACAGTGATTGCAAACGTTACCTCCTTGAACTGATTAAAAGGTCTTACAAATTGAGTAAGTGCCAACATCTTGGATCACCTCTGCGCCTAGAATTGGTTTTGGATCTATTGGGCGAGACCGCATATCAATTACAAAACGACCAAACCGATGACTTGTTCGATATAGAATTACTTGAAGAAATTGCTTGGCACATCTGTAGCCGTTATAGCGCGCAAATAAGTTTCATCCTTGAGAATAGTACAGCACAGCCCTCAAAAGCATCGCAAGCCCAAATTATATCCTTTCCTAACTATAAAATTTGGCGATCCAATATCAAACTATAAATGCACGGGCAACTCAGCAAGTCGGTCACTTAGGCCTAATAAACGCATCGACTAAGAACTAAGGTAAGATCCTGTTGCAAGAGCTCCGAGCATTGTCAATAATTGGTCTTCGTCAAGCATCTCTATTTCAAGCTCTGCTGCCTTCTCTGCTTTACTCCCAGCATCTGTCCCGACCACAACCATACTGGTGTTCTTGGACACGCTTCCCGCGACCTTAGCACCATACGTTTGCAACTTCTTCTTTGCATCAGTGCGAGTCATGCTCTCTAAGCCACCGGTTAAAACAATGGTTTTTCCATGCAACGGCAGTTTGCCAATATCTGCTACGGATGGAACATCTATTAGCGGATAGACCACGCCCAATGTTGCTAGTCTGTCGATAATTTGAAGGTTCTTGGGGTCAGAAAAAAAACTAACGATAGAAGCAGCAACAATGGGGCCTATATCTGGCAAGGCTTCTAATACCTCTAGATCGGCGTCTTTTAGTTTTTCGATGGAGCCAAAACTCTGAGCTAATTGCTCTGCGGTGGTCTCACCCACCTGCGAAATCCCCAATGCGTATAGTAATCTAGCCAATTCAGTTTGTTTGGCGCTGTGTATTGCCTGCAGTAGTTTTTCGCTCGATTTCTCAGCAAAACCCTCAAGGCCAAGCAACCGTAAATACTCTAAGCAAAATAAATCAGCGACGTTCTCTACCAGCTTGAGGTCGACTAACATGTCCACAATTTTATCGCCCATACCATCGATATCTAATGCTTTGCGCGACACAAAATGCTTAATAGCCTGTTTACGTTGTGCAGAGCAGACCAGACCACCACTACAACGAGCAATAATACCTTCGCCTTCGGAGACGATTAGTGAGTCACATTCAGGACAATTTGTCGGGAACGAATAAGGCATAGAGTCCTTTGGTCTACGCAACAGATCAACTGATACAATCTGCGGTATAACATCGCCCGCACGGCGAACCATTACCGTATCTCCGGGTCGAACCCCAAGCCGATCTATCTCATTTTGATTATGTAAGGTGACATTCGACACGGTCACACCTCCGACGAACACCGGCTCTAATCTTGCGACTGGAGTTATTGCACCCGTTCGCCCGACCTGCACCTGAATCTCCTTTAACAATGCACTCGCCTGCTCAGCAGGAAACTTATGCGCCAGCGCCCAACGTGGTGCCTTGGCAATAAAACCCGATTTATTTTGCAAGTTAAGGTTATCTAATTTGTAAACGATTCCATCAATCTCATAATCCAGTTTGGCGCGCTGTAACGACAATGCTTGAAAATAGTTCAAACAGCCTTGCGCGCCCTGAACGTGTTTGATCAATGGGCAAACTGGAAAGTCTAATTCCTCCAATTTTTTGAGCATCTCAAAATGAGTATCAGCAAAGTCTGGCTCACTGATCACACCGACGGAATAGATAAAGATTGATAATTTTCGACTAGCAGTTATCTTGGAATCCAGTTGACGTAGGCTCCCGGCAGCGGCATTACGTGGATTTACGAACTGTTTCTTGTCTTTGTTGACCTGAGCTTTGTTCAACTTTGCAAACCCCGCATGACTCATAAACACTTCACCACGCACCTCCAATCGCGACGGGGCTCCTATAGGCAGACTCAATGGGATTGAACGAATGGTTTTTACATTGCGAGTTATGTCTTCACCCACCTTGCCATCACCACGGGTGGCCGCATACGCCAACACACCGTCGAGGTACATAATGCTTACTGCCAAACCGTCAAGTTTGGGTTCTGCAACATAGTCAAAATCTATTTTCTGGTCTATATCTAATTGCTTGTGTAAGCGTTTATCAAAGCCCTTAATATCATCGCCTGAAAAGCCGTTACTCAAGGACAACATCGGTAGCTCGTGCTTAATCTGAGAAAATTGGCCTAGAGGCTCGGCGCCAACTCGCTGACTAGGCGACTCCGATGTTTGCAGCTCGGGATATTGTAATTCTAAGCTTTGCAGTTCTCGCATCAACAAATCGTATCCTGCATCACTTATTACTGGAGCATCCAATCGGTGATAAGCGGTGTTGTGCCCTTCTATCTCTACGCTCAATTGTAGATGGCGATGCTGCGCGGAAAGCATTGTGCTCATAGACTATAATAGTTAAACGGTAGAATTAGAGTATAAATTATAAGGCCTTTTTATCCGGCCGAGCTGCACAACTTAGCTAATCAGAACAACTTTTTGCTGACTATATCACCAGGTGTTAAGCCATCCTGCTGCATGCTATAAACGATATCCGAAATCTGCTGCATTAACACTGAATACAGACGTTGCGTCATTGCTCTTCCGTTGCGGTCAACCACCTTACCATCCAACCAGGTTGCCAAATCATTAGCATCCTTGACCATCTCTTGAAAGACGCGGTCAGGTTGGACAATCGCAGGGACGTTCATATAAATCACAAGATCGTGCACTGGCGCCATGGTTCCAACACTGATACCAAAGTGTCCGGAGCCATCTGTACAGGCGAGCCGGTAAAGCACCGCTAAGTTATTTTTCTGGCCTTTGGTTTTAACAAATATGCCATTTTTATCTGTGGACATCATCAGGTCACGCGCGCAGCTTTCAATATCGGCCATCCGAAACCCAATTTTTGTTCTTGGTATCACATTCAACACTGCCATTGAATCATAGCGGCGTCCAATTTGATCCAGCATTTGAGCCTGCGCCAACGCCTCATCAATATCCATTGAAAATTCAAAAGGAGCATCAAACTTGTTCGAAAAATCAAGGGCCATCTGTTGAAAATCATGCAACTCTTTTTTCGACATAGCCCCGTCTCGATCAGCCAATTGAATAGCCACTCCTAGTTCTACGAAGCGAGCAGATGGCAACTCATATTCAATATTGCGCCATAGGTCTGTTAGTTGATTGAGTCCATAAATATGCACCTTGCGATAAAAATTAAAATCATGGAACCGAAATAGAGCCAGGAGCTCCTGTTGTTCAATCGGCTCAGGATTCTTCACTCTAGCAACCAATTCAGTGACGATCGAGGAATTTGCATCGACCCTCGGAGAATTCGAGGCCGCAGAACCTGCAACAACGGGAGCTGGCTTGGCCACAGCACTTGGAACTGTTGAGTCTAGGTCAGGGCCAAATTCGGGGGCTGACTTCTTGTCAGGTGCAGCGCTCGTTGTTAACTGAGGCTCAACTCTATAGCCCGCTCTATCGCTATCACCCAATTGCCCAGAATACTTTCTAGTAGCAGTGCTCGAGGAAGTGTCTATGCTAGCATTTGACTCCAGTTCAGATTGGATAAGAGCGCTTTCGGCTAGAGCTTCTTCAATTAAAGATGTCTCTACAGGCTCCTTTTCTGAATGAGCTTGCCGTACTCCATTCGAGGAATGGGTAGCCACAACATCAGTCTTCTTTTGAGCTTCTAGATCAGTCCATAACGGATCTACATAGTCAACCTTGCTAGACTTCTGAATGCTGCGCTGCTGGCGCATAGAATAGGCAACTATGCCTCCAAACAAGACTGCCGCAATGCCTAAAAATATTAAAGTCAATTCAGTCATTCGTCGTTTTTGAAGCCATCATCGGCTGTAGTATCCATCATCGGTCGTTGTTGCATTAGCATAGCCACTTACTGCACTGCCATCGCCGCTGCTTCGGCAACATCGACTGCGACCAACCTCGACACCCCAGGTTCGGCCATGGTAACACCAATCAATATATCGGATACTTCCATTGTGATCTTATTATGGGTAATGAACAATAGCTGAGTTTTCTTGCCCAGCTGCTTTAGCACGTTGGCATAACGCTCTACATTCGCATCATCCAGAGGCGCATCAACTTCGTCTAAGACACAAAATGGTGCCGGATTAAGTTCAAAAAAGGCAAATAATAACGATACTGCCGTTAACGCTTTTTCGCCACCTGATAATAATGCAATCGTGCTATTACGCTTACCTGGAGGTCGGGCCATAACGCCAACGCCCGTGTCCAACATATCGTTGCCGGTTAGCTCTAAATAGGCACTACCACCACCAAATAGCTTGGGAAAGAACTCTTTAAAACCGTCGTTAAGAGCGTCAAAGGTCTCTTTAAAACGCGTACGCGTTTCTTTGTCTATTTTACTGATAGCAGATTCTAAAGTCGCCATTGCTTGGGTTAAGTCAGCATGTTGACTGTCTAAATAGACCTTACGTTCTAAACATTGCTCGTATTCTTCTATTGCTACTAGATTGACCGCGCCAATCCGCTCGAGTTTGCGCAGAACATCACTCAAAGAAATTTCCACATGACCAACCGTTAGTTCTTCCGGCAAGGCTTGCTTTAGCAGACTGATTTCCTCAATGCTTTTTTCCATTTGCTCTGAGATAGTATCGCGCCGTACAGCGACTTCTTGGCGTGCCATTCGAACAGCTTCTAAGCTATCCCGAGCGGTTCTTGATTTACGATCAAACCCCAGTCGTTGTTGATCTGCACTTTGCATTTGATGTTCGAATTCGCTGAGCTCGTTGCGCGCGCTTGAAAGTAGCGCCTCAGTCTCTAATCGGCTTTCTAGCAGGCTTTGCAATTGTTCGCTTAGAGCAGCTGTAGGGTCCTCAGTTGTTTCGAGAATATTGGCAAGCTCTTCACGGCGGGCCGATTGCCCTTCTAACTGTGCGCTAAGACGAGTAATGCTTTCGCTCAACGATGCTTGATTTGAGGTTAACCGCTCGAGTTCAATCTGCTTAGCCTGGCGCTCATCTCGCGCCATTCGTTCTTGTTCACGTGCTCGTTCTAATTGGCTGACCAGTTCTTGGCGTTGTCCAGTCAACTGTTCTCTGGTTTGATTAAAATTACTGGCCAGACGTTTTGCGTCTTCCATTAACTTAGCGGCAAGGCTCACTTCGTCCTTGGCACCTGCCAATTGATCATCCAGCTCATGTTGTTCGATTAATAGCTTTCCCCTCTGAGCAATCAATTCTGCGCTACGTGCCTCAATCGCACCCAATTGATTATGCAACTCAGTTCGACTATGTGATTTATTTCTAAACTCACTACGGCTTTGCTCGCGATCTTCTTCAAATCGGGCTATCTCCTCCTGAGATTGCTCGCCTTGAAACTGTATTTTCTGTAATTCGCGTTCAGCCTCTATTACTTGATCGCCCAACTTCTCAATTTGCGCTTCTCGTTGTAACAATCCGGCTTCAGCATCTTGACTTGAGCCAAATGTAGCCCAATTGGAACCTACCCAACAGCCCTCCTTGGTGACAATCGATTCATGAGCGGCCAACTTATCGCGAGCCTGTAATGCTTCACTCAAATTAGCAACCGCATACACGCCATGGAACCAGCCGTCTACCTGAACCCCATCCGCATTAACCTTGTCAACTAAGAAATCAAGATTAACCCTACGGTAATCCAATTTTTGCCCATCTATGTCAAATTGGGTGCTTTGCGCGACGGGCGCTGAACTTTGATCTACAAGTGATACTCGGCCTTCTTGGAGCTCAGCCATATCGTCACTAAATGGGTCTAACTGAGTCACCGAGAGTGCATTCAGGTATCGACTGAGCACAGTATCCACCGCCATTTCCCAGCCACTATCTACTTGCAGTTTTGAAGCAATTCGATCATTGTCGCGAATGCCTCTGGCATCTAACCATTTATTAACAAGCTGATTGTCCTCACCAAGCGCAGCGGCTTGCATCGCTTTTAGAGATTTAAATTGCGCTGAGTCATCTTGTAATTGATGCCGTACAACATTGTAATTTTCTCGGCTTGTTTCAAGGGTTTTACGAAGATCGACGATCTTATAATCTTTATCTAGCAAATCATTCTCTAGAGCCTGACAAACTTCGTCTATTTCATAAACGGAAGCCTTCAAGGCATTGATTTCATCCATATTCAACTTGCCATCAATGTCTGCAAGGGACGAGCCAACCTGTGCGGTGCGTTGACTAAAATGGTGAATCTGTCGATTATGCTGTTCTATTCGCGCTGACTGAACTTCGCGCTCTTTCTCAGGGTTCGCGGCATCGCGGTTAATTTGCTCCCATTGTGTCTGCCAACTTTGGTAATCAGCATCTGTTGTGTTAAATTTTTCGCTTGCAAGCTGGTATTGCTCTTCTAGAGTTTCGACTATTGGCTCAAGCAAAACTCGTGACTGCTCAGTCTCAGTTAGACGGGTCTGATCCAGTTTTAAATTTTGGGTTGCTTCTCGTTCTGACTCTGTTAGACGCTCGAATTCTTCCTTATGCTGTTGGCGGCTTACCCGAGTATGCTCTATGGATTGCTCTAGGGCAGCCACTTCGCCGCCAATACCATAATACTCTGCTTGAACTTTGTTCAAGGTCTCAGAGAGTCCGGCTTGCTGCTCGCGCATTGCTTCGATCTGCGATTCAACATCGCGCTGTTCGGCCACCTGCGATTCGAACTCGGTTTGCAGACGTTCTAATTCCACATCCTTCAATTTGACTTGCTCGTGTAGACCCGACCAACGCAAAGTCTTTAATTGTGTGTCAAGTTCGCGCTGTTCAGTTTTTAATACTTTATAACGCTCAGCCTCGTTAGCTTGGCGCTTGAGTCTTCGCAATTGAGTCGCTAGCTCTGAAATAATATCTTCGACTCTACTCAAGTTATCGCGGGTGTGGCGAATACGATTTCCAGTTTCTCGGCGGCGCTCCTTGTATTTCGATATGCCCGCAGCTTCCTCAATTAAGACTCGCAGATCTTCAGGCTTAGACTCTACAATTCTGCCCACCATGCCTTGCTCGATAATTGAGTACGAACGTGGACCTAGACCGGTACCAAGGAAGATATCCTGAATGTCTTTGCGGCGACAGCGCGATCGATTGACAAAATATTTTGAACCGCTTTCACGCGTAAGTTCTCGTCGAATCGCTATTTCGCCGAATTTGGCATAACTACCAGGAGCTTTGCCATCCGAATTATCGAAAACAAGTTCTACATAGGCGCGATTTACCGGCTTGCGGACTGATGATCCATTGAAAATGACGTCATCCATGCTATCACCACGCAACATTTTGGCCGACGACTCGCCCATGACCCAACGTATCGCATCGATGACATTCGATTTTCCACAACCATTAGGCCCTACAATGCCCACAAGATTGTTGGGCACAGCTACCTTGGTAGTATCTACAAAAGATTTAAAGCCAGATAGCTTAATGTGTTTTAGTCGCATTCAGGTTCCTTCGGGACATCACTGGCTGGCATCAATGAATCTCATTAATAAATCAAATAAAGCAAAATAAATAAGCAGTTATCTTATTCTGAGAACTCCATAATTGGAGAAAATGACGCTCAATAGTGCGACAATTACTAAGTTTTGATGCCTAAAAAGGGATGCTGCCGGTGAATAATTATTTTGCTGATATTAATCCCTAAGATTAAGTTAAAATGGCGCTCGAGAAAACCATAGATTAAGCGCAAACTGCACTTTTTCAGCATTTATTTAGGAATTGTCATGCAACGACCCAGCGAACCCTCTAAAGACCTACACACATTCCCAAACCCCGCTCCTGAAAATGATTACACGATCAGAATCACAGTGCCCGAATTCACCTGTTTATGCCCACTTACCGGACAACCTGATTTTGCTGACTTCTTAATCGAATATGTCCCTGAAATGGACTGCGTGGAGCTAAAAAGCCTCAAAATGTACTTTTGGTCATTCCGAGAAGAAGGCGGCTTTCATGAAAAGCTGAGTAATGACGTATTGGCCAAGCTAGTCGAAGTTATGCAACCACGATATATACGTGTCACCGCTAACTGGAATGTCAGAGGCGGCATTTATACTACCGTTGTTACGGAACATAAAGCGGACAATTGGACCCCACCCACTAAAATTGCGCTACCTTAGGCAAAACCTTGAGTGATTTTTCATCAATGCGATTAACTCTGCCCCAAGTCCAACAATTCAAGATTGATGGCTATCTTGTTTTGCCATCTGTTCTGCGCGCTGAGATGTTAGGCAGTCTACGAGAAATCACAGATGCACACCTTGCTTCACGTATAGCCCCTTTTGAACTGGAAACCGAGGTCCAATATCTCGGAGCACCAAAATCCGCAGAGGGGCTAGGCGGCGACACGATTCGCCGCCTCTTGTTAGCCTACCAAAGAGATCAAGCGTTCGCAGATATTGCTGGTTGTGACTCAATTTGCACTGGGATACAACAAATTCTGCAATCGCAACGATTAATATTGAATCCCAACCATCACAACTGTGTAATGACTAAACAAGCAGAGTTTAGTAGCGAAACACTCTGGCACCGAGACACGCGGTACTGGAATTTCAGTGATAAATACTTAATCAACGCGTGGTTCGCGCTTGGCGATGAACAACACGAAAATGGTGCCATGAAAGTTCTACCCGGATCACATCGCTGGGAGATTGAAGACGAGGCTTTGGATGAAGCTCAGTTTTTGCGCTTGGATCATCCAGACAATCAATACCGTCTTTCAACCGAGCGTTTGGTCACCCTAAATGCCGGAGATGTCTTACTATTTAGCGCTCATTGCTTTCACGCAGCAGGGAAAAACATCACTACTAAAGCAAAATACTCATTGGTTTTCACTTACCATGGTGAACACACTAACCCAATTGAAGGCACCCATTCAGCCAGCCGCCCAGAAATAACGTTAATCTGAACTGTGCGCCAACGATGAAAACATTAATATCAAGCCTTCTCTCACTGGTTGCGTTAATCGGCGCCATATTGTGGTTTCAACCCCAGCTGCTTAGCACAATAGGATTCGATCAGCAGATTCAGATTAGCAACTTTTCCTTAGCTAATATAAAAGGCCGATCAAGCAGTAAAAAATGCACAACAGTTAGCGGCGACGTCATCTATGGAACCATTTCCAAGCCAGAAAATTGCCTAAAGATCGAATCAGTCGATACTCATATCACCATACTTGAAAGCACACTAATTGAAGGTGAGTCAGCGCTATTGACGGATAAACCAATGCGTAATACCTCCAACTTTAATTGCGATGGACGCACCCATTGTGCGCAGATGAGGTCTTGTCAAGAAGCACGCTTCTTTTTAGCTAACTGCAGCAACATGCAGGTCGACGGTGATCAAGATGGTATCCCTTGTGAAAGGCAATGGTGTTGATCAACTAGTACGGCATCTAGATCAATACTAAGGCTTATGCCTTATGTGGCATGGGTAGACTTCCTATTACTGTGGTTTCACATTGATGGCGTTAGCTAGAGTTTTTAACTATAGTTTAACCTTATGATTTAGCACAATAAATTAGGGAAACGTTATGACATTAAAAGTAATTGGCGCAGGTTTCGGACGAACCGGCACATCCTCCCTAAAAATTGCATTGGAACAACTTGGCTATGATAAATGCCACCACATGACCGAGGTAATCAGAAGCCGCAAGCAAATCGACTTTTGGTATGGCATAACCCAAGGCGAGCAACCACTTTGGGATGATGTTTTTAGTGGTTTTCAATCGAGCGTGGATTTTCCTTCCTCAATTTATTACAAAGAACTGGCGGCGCACTATCCTGATGCTAAAATCATTCTTACTCTACGTTCACCCGAGAGTTGGTACAAAAGTGCCTCTGATACCATTTTTCAAGTAGGGAGCATTGCTAAGTGGCTGAGAATGTTTCCTAGAGTCCGAAGGCTGCATGTTGTAGCCAATCAAGGAATATGGGGGGAATTATTTGATCATCGATTCACCGACAAAGACTATGCAATCGAAGTCTATAATCGGCATATCGAAACCGTGAAAGCAGCTATCCCAGCCGAACGTCTATTAATAATGGAAATTAAGGAGGGCTGGGAGCCGATCTGTAGCTTCCTAGGACAAGACATTCCCGATAGAGCATTTCCTCGTGCAAACGATACGGCTGAGTTTAAGAAATTGATATTCCGTCTAAAAATAATCGAAATAATTCCTTGGCTTGCACTGCTGGTCAGCGCTAGCTACATCGCCTTGGAAGCTCTTAGCTAGGGCCACCTAAAAAGCAGCTTAGAGTCCAAGTTGCGCTTTAGAATACCGCGCCATTACCTTGGCGGTTAAACTGCTCACATATAAATACTGATCGGTTTCCCACGCGCCCGTAGTCGCTGGATAGGCTCCACTGGGATCTTGGAAGTCAAAAAGAACCTCACCATTTTCATCAATCGCCAGAATATGCCCGTATGCCTCAACTGTGGGGCGCATAAACGCCGGTAGTCGCTGGATCAGCTTGCGTAGAAAAGGCTTTTTCGCGAGCTTATCTAGGATATCCGCTCGAGGTGACGTTAAACCAACCCAGTAACGGCCGTCCTGCCCGCGATGAATATTGTCTGGGAAGCCCGGCAAATTATCAATAATCAGTTCTGTTTGCCCTGCCCTTAAACCAAGTAACCACTGCTTCCAAATACGATAACTTCCTGTTTCAGCTACCAGTAAAAACCGCCCTAGTTCATCGCTCGTAATGCCATTCGCAAAAGTCAGCTTGCGCATCACGACACTGGTTTCTCCGGTCGCGGGATCAAACTCAATTATCCGGCCATGGTCGCCATGTTCCATGATTGATAATAAGCTGGCTTCTAAAGTACCGGCCGCATCCTCGGCCCCAAATTTAGTACTGGCATCGCTAAAATATATTTTACCGTTAGGGGTAACAACTAA
>JBLHMH010000077.1:0-15255 GCA_047621785.1 Polaribacter sp.
ACAGTACAACCATGGGGTTGGCCTTAGTTTATAGTGGCTTAAAGTTACGCCCAGGACAGGAGATTTTACAAACCACACACGATCATTATTCAACTGATCTTTCCTTGGCTCAACGCGCCAAGCGAACCGGTGCTACGGTGCGAAGAGTATCTCTTTATACCGAACCCGCCACGGTTTCTGAACAATCGATAGTGGCCGAACTTAAACAGGCGATTTCTGCCAAGACCGCTGTAGTGGCAATCACCTGGGTACACTCGTCTACTGGGGTAAAGCTGCCGGTAAGGGCCATGGCAGATGCGATAGCGGACATTAATCAGCAACGAGAAGAAGACGATCAAATTTTATTTTGTGTTGATGGCGTGCACGGCTTCGGCATTGAAGATCAAGACGTTAGTAAGCTAGGCTGCGACTTCTTTATCGCAGGCACTCACAAATGGATATTCGGCCCGCGCGGCACAGGGGTGATATGGGGTAATGATCGAGCTTGGGCGCAATCCGAAGCTGTAATACCAAGCTTCGGCGCATCTTATGATGTTTGGCTGGGCGAATTAAACCCGGATCAAGTTGCGATGGGGGATCATATGAGTCCTGGCGGCTTTCATTCATTTGAGCATCGTTGGGCATTACCAGCCGCGTTTGACCTACACATGCAATTAGGCAAGGATAAGGTGCAACAACGCATACACCAACTTAACACCCAAACTAAAGAAGGTTTGGCTAAAATGGCGCACGTGAAACTGTATACGCCAAAGTCCACAGAGTTGTCATCGGGACTGACCTGCTTTGATGTTGATGGTGTAGATGCTGCTACGGTGGTGAAACGAATGCATGACAAAGGCATTATTATGAGTAGTACGCCCTATCGTCAAAGTTATGCGCGATTTGCGCCTAGTTTGATTAACAATGAAAACGAAATTGAGTCAGCCTTGGCTGAAATTCAAGCAATGGCCTAGACAGACCAACAACGCCTGCTTTAATCTAAAAGCAGGCTACCTCGTTAGTAAACATGCCGGCATCGGGTACCACGCCTAAACCGGGCCTTGTTGGCAGCTTGATATGCCCATTATGCAACTTAATTCCGTGGTCTGAATCATAGTTCCCTTCAATATAGGGCTGCGCGATCCAAGTGCCTTCGAACAAAGTTGGCTTTACCGTGGCGCCGATATGCGCACATGCCGCAGCAATAATGTCTCCGCCCCAGCTATCGTCGCAGGTGTGGGGTAAATTACGCGCTTCGCAAATATCCCGAAACGATGCCATTTTATGTAAGCCGCCAATGCGTGTGAGCTTCATTCCAAAGCCATCAACTAAACCAGCGCCAATGGTGTTAAGTACTGTATTTAAACTGTCACTGCTTTCATCAAGATAAACACCATGATTAAGCTGTGAACGAATTGCGGCAATCTCGTCAATAGAGTTGCAAGGCTGCTCTAGGATAAAGGGGATATCCTGGCATTCGCGACTCAAGCGTAACGCGTCGCGGGTAGTCAAACCTCTATTACCGTCAACGGCTAGACGAACCTTGCCGGCTACCGCCTCCCAAACCTTGCGTATGGTTTGGATGTCTACTTCGATCGGACGACCACCAATTTTTATTTGCAGGCGAGGGAAACCTTGCGCGACTTTGTCCACCGCAATTCGGGCAATTTCATCAGGAGCACCCACGCCTGTAGCGTAGTAAGAAGGCACGTGCTCTACCACGGCACCACCAAGTAACTCGGCAATTCGCAAACCCGTTTTTTGACCGAGCAGATCATAAGCTGCTATATCAAATGCGGCCTTTGCATAATTGTGACCGTTTAAAAGACTATCCATACGTCTATGCAAAACCAGCGGATGCATAGGATTACTGCCGATCAGCCCTGGCGCCATTTCAATTAACGCGGCCTTTGCGCCGGCTGCGTGACTAGGCGCATAAGTCGGCCCAACCGGACAGGTTTCACCCCAGCCCTCTAGCCCACACTCACTAACTAATTTAACCACCGTTGTGGTCAATGAATACACTTGGGCATTGGCCATAGTGTAGGGGCCATTTTTAACAGGAAGCTCGTGCTGATAAATGAATATCTTGGATATTTTCATAGTGTTAAGCGCATGTTTTTGCGCTAATGAGGTTGAGCTAATGGTTTATGCAACATAGTTAAAAGCGGCTTTAAGCTGCGGTGTAACCACCATCGATAGGCAACACCACGCCGGTGATGTGTTTTTCGGTTGCTAAGAACAAGACTACGCGCGCAACTTCGTTGGGCTCAGCGAGCTCACCTAAAGGAATGGCAGCACGATTTTGATCGATCACAGCATCAGGGTTCACTCCTTGTGCATGCTTGGCAAACAGCATCGGAGAATTAATCGCGCCTGGCGCTACGGCGTTGACGTTTATGTTTCGCTCTGCTAATTCCAACGCCATTGATTTAGTTAATAAATTAACCGCCCCTTTGCTGGCGCAATAGGCGGCTAATCCTGCAGAGCCTACGCTGCCACAGGTTGATGAGACGTTGACGATTGCTCCACCATTTTGTATTTGTTGGGCGACTGCTCGCGAGAAGTAGAACACGCCGTTTACATTTACGTCCATCACGCTTTGCCATTGTTGATCGCTAGTAGACGTTGCCTGTTCTCTTAGAATTGTACCTGCGTTATTGATTAAGATGTCGACCGGCGATCTTAGGTGATCATGAGCGTAGGTGACGGCTTTTTGAGCGCAGCTCGAATCTGCAACATCACCAACCACGTAAAACGCTGAATCTACGCCGAGTGTGTTGCAGGCATCGCTCAGTTTTTGCTGGTCCCGTCCAATGATTAAAACTTTTGCTCCGCGTTGTACAAAAAGATCAGCACAAGCAAAACCCAGGCCACTGGCACCGCCAGTGATAAGTACCAACTTATTATCTAGAGTACGAGCGGCGCCACTATTATTATTTTGTTCCACTAATCACCTTAGTTTTGTTCAATATGTATTAGCCGAGTCGGCACCCAGCAACTGCCTTTTCAAGGACCAAGCAGCGGCACTTCAAAGACTGGGCAGCGGCAGCTTGGCCAACCTGCCACCATCACAAACGAATTCTTGACCGGTTATGAAGCTAGACTGTGTGCTGGCTAACCAAAACACAGTATTCGCGACATCTTCGCCAACACCCAAGCGCCCGATGGGGTGCAGAGACTTGATTTGTGCTTCGACCTGTTCTCGGTCAGGGTATTGATCGAGAAGCTGTTCATTGAACGGCGTGTTGATCCAGCCTGGTGCAACGGCATTACAGCGAATGCCGTGTGGCCCATACTCCAGGGCCGTATTATGCGTAAAGCCGGCTACCGCCGCCTTGGACGCCGCATAGACTGAATGCAAAGGGTTGGCACCTAGGCCTTCGATTGAACTGATATTAACGATCGCTGGTGAGCATTTACTTTGTTTCATTAATTCAAACGCATGTTTTGTGGTTAAAAACACACCACGCACATTAATGTTCATCACCTTGTCCCACTGCTCTACGGTGGTGTCCTGGAGTTTTTCTTCAATGCATATTCCGGCATTATTAACCAAAACATCCAAATGCCCGTATTGCTGTTTAACTTTAGCCATGAGCTCGATAACGCTAGATTCTTGAGAAATATCGGTTTGGATAAAATCAACGTCACCGCGGTTACTAGGATTCAAGTCTGCACAAACAACCTTGGCCCCATCTTGTTGAAATCGCTCGACGATGGCCGAGCCAATGTTCTGCGAGCCACCGGTAACAATCACCACTCTGCGTAGTTCGCTCATACTTTGTTAGGCTCGCTAGTGGCGCTCATGAAGGCTTGCACCACACTTCGTTGAGCGCCTAGTTTTTCAATGCGTGCTTCCATAACATCACCCGGTTTCAAGTAAACCTGTGGGTCCATTCCGTAGCCCACACCCGCCGGAGTACCCGTGATCATCACGTCACCCGGTTTCCAACTTAAGTACTCAGACACCCGTGAAATCAGCTGAGCTATCGAAAACACCATATCCGAGGTATTACTCCTTTGCATAGTCTGACCATTTACATCAAGAGAGATAGACAAGTTATTGGGGTCGCCGACTTCATCTGGCGTGACCAACCAAGGACCTAATGGCTTTAGCGTATCGGCGCTTTTGCCCTTGGTCCATTGAGTACCTCGTTCGAGTTGAAATACTCGCTCGGAAACATCGTTCGCTACACAAAATCCCGCAACGTAATCCATCGCATCGCGCTCGGCGATATAACTGCCGGCTTTACCAAACACAACCCCCAACTCGACTTCCCAATCGAGTTTAGTTGCGTTGCGCGGCATGATGACATTATCGAAAGGCCCGTTGATTGCACTCGGCGCCGAAAGCAAAAACATCGGCTCGGTCGGCACATCTAAGCCCGCTTCAGCGGCGTGTTTGCCATAGGTTAAAGCGCACCCCACAATCTTGCCTACTCGATCCATTGGCGCCGCCAGCCGAGTATTCTCGGGTGCCGCCGGAAAGCTTTCTAGTGGTATACCCGCAAGCTTCTGTAGGTTTTCTGGGCTTAGAGTCTTGCCATACCAATCATCAACAAAGCTGCTCACATCCCGGATGATTCCTGAACAATCAATAACCCCAGGTTTTTCTTGGCCGTGGTTTCCAAATCGAACTAATTTCATACTTGCGTCCCAATGATTTTGTTTGCCATGGCAGCTAAGTCGAAGCCTCTAGCTTGAGCAGATTCGAAATACTTAAATGTGTCACTGACTCCTTGGCGCATGCTTCTGCAGGCCGGTAGACCCAAGAAATCTTCTAATTTATTATCACTAGCATCGGCTGGGAACGGCATAGGATCACCGGTGTAATTTAGTTTTGCATTGGGTCGATGCTCTCTGATCATTTCAAGCATGTCGGGCGTGTCTGTAACCGTACCATTTAAATCGAAAACTGGTGCGCCTGGATGAGCTTTTGCAGCGGCTACGATAAAACGCTGCGCCGCATCGTCTGCATGTAAGTAACTGACCAAACCGGAAAACGGTATTTCATATTCAATATCCAGTTGCGCTGCTAGCATAGCAATAGTTGGCGCGGCACTCATTCCTTGATCACGGCCCGGCCCATAAACAATGGTGGGTCGAATACCAACACTAGGCACCTGCCAATCTTGCCAATAGACAGCCGCCATTTGCTCGCCACAAACCTTATGCGCGCCGTACAAAGTAGCGAGCGAATCATTGTCTCCCATCGCGGGAGCGGCAATAGAGCTAGCATAGCTAAGTCGAGTGATGCTCCTTAAACGGGCCAACTGCAAAATATTCACACTGCCGATGACATTCACTTGGGTGCTGGCAACTGGATCGGCCTTGCAAAACGGCACCTGCAATGCCGCTAGGTGGATTATCGCTTCAACATTGTGTTTTTCGGCCACTGCGCTAAGTCGCTCGAAGTTGGTAATATCCCCTAACTCCCATATTACTGACTCTGCGTCGCGCATTATTAATTGTAAACGTTGGCGGTTTTCAGTCAGGTCATAGACGACTGGCTTAGCAGCTATCTCGCTAAGTATTTTAACCACCCAAGCGCCGATACACCCTGCTGCGCCGGTGACTAATACGGATCGGTGTTTAAGATCTAATATGGACGTCATTTTTTATTATCTAGGTTTTTTTTAAATTCGATCAAACTAGCTAAGGCAGTATCAATGCGCGTCACTAGTGATGCGGCGTCGTCGCTTAAACGCACGTCACAAAGAAGTTCTTGTAAGCGTGCCGAAGCCCGCCTGAGTTCATGTCTGGCTAGTTCAGGCACGATACCGGGGTCTTCCCAGGACGACATGTTCACTGAATTAGTTGCGTCTTTGGCGGCCGCCGGCATTACTTCAAACGACGGTACCATGGTAATTCGATCGGCTTTTTCCAGTAGGCGACATGCTCGATGGAAGATCATGTTTCCCTGTTGTAAAAAGCCATAGCCCGCTGCGGGAAAAGCTAATGTTTCAATTCGCTCACTGGGTAGTTGGGCATCCTTACCTTCTTCTCCGCTAATCCCAAGTAAGTCTTGACCCTGTTCTTTAGTACCTTTGAATATCTGAAACTCACCGCCTTTAATCAAAGAAGGGTCAGAAAGCATCATCACCATATCAAAACTGACCGAATCTACATGCCAAGTGTCTACGGCTTTAGTAATGTCATCGGGTGCATAATTGATACCGCAAGCCACCGCGGGTACCGAATGACGAACTAAGGGAACCCCACAAATGTTAGAAATATGCTCGGCTAGCTCAGGACTATCGCAAAAATCACGGATGAAGGTAGACCGGTATCCCGCGCCGCGCGCATAACTACCCAATCTATTAGCACCTGTGCCGGCACTACTATTTCGATTCGAATATATTTTCTGGCAGGTCTCTTTCATTACACGAACACCCTCATCAGACAGCACTCGAAACGCAGTGCAATATGCAAATTTTGATTCGCAGGCGGCCACGTCCTTTACTGAGTAACCCAGATCACTTAGATTAACTGTGTTGTCAGGCTGAGATAGGGATAAATGAATATCGGCTTTAAATTCTGGCTCGCCTGTCAATGGCAGATATTGATCAGGTCGTGAATTTGGAAATGCGAGGGCTTTGTTCATGCTTGTCTCTGAGTTTGTTCTGTGATTGACCTTAATTTCTCACACCGCTTTAAAGTAGAAATATGGAACTAACTCACGCACAATGCAAGACACCTTAGTGATTAGTCTAAGTATCATTAGCGGGCCTAATAGTCCGATTGCTAAAATAAATAGGCCAGAAGCCATTAGGCCCTGTTGACTGACCAAACGCGCCGAGATCACCGGCCTTACATTTTGTGAAAAAATTATAAATGGTGTTCAACTATGTTTTGCTTCTGGTTTAGGATTTGGGTAGTCTGTTACTACACCAATATTTGATAACCACAGGGCGGAAGTAGTTTTCTCTGCCCATATCTTGCCAGAAACTTACCTGGGCTTGTTCATCAACCTGCTAAACTAAACCGTTTATGAAACTCTCTAAACCATTCGTTCGCATGCCATTCGCCTTCGACACTGAGCAACTGGCTACGGAACTAAAGCAGTTTCAGGATCAAGACTGGATGTCTCACCCTAGCCGGATGGAGGGCAACTCGGCTATTGCTTTGGTGTCCTTGAATGGAGAAGACAATGACGAATTTTCGGGCAAAATGATGCCCACACCTCACTTGCAGCGATGTGAGTATATTCAACAAATTATGGCTCACTTAGGTGAAGTGTTTGCCCGCTCACGGCTGATGCGCCTTGCCGGTGGATCACAAGTTAGCCCCCACGTCGATTTTAATTATCATTGGTACAATCGCGTTCGCATTCATATACCAATCGTCACCAACCCAGATGTGATTTTCTCTTGTGGTGATGAAAAGGTGCACATGCAAGCAGGCGAATGTTGGCTATTTGATTCATGGCGCGAACACAACGTGGTGAATTCAAACCCGCATCACCGAACCCATTTAGTCCTGGATACTGCAGGCTCTTCACGATTTTGGGCTATGGTGAGAGAAGCACAAAACAAAGACTACGACTCAGTAAAGCTAGATCACCTGGCTTATGTTCCTGGGCTTGCTTCGCCCGTCAAAACCGAACGTTTTAATGTATCTCCAGTAATGTCTCCAGGTGAGTTAGAAGCATTAACTCAAGACTTGATTGATGATTTCAGCGGTCACAGCGATAACGACCCGAATATCATTGTGGAATATCAAAACCTACTAGTTGCACTGGCCAAAGACTGGCGCGAAATATGGTCTCAATATGGCTTTCGTTCTAGCGGTTTTCCTCACTACCAGGCGCTGCTGCAACAAACCAGAAATAGCATGCATAAGAATCCTCGCGCTTTAGTCACCGCCAGTAACAATATTGGGGTAAACCCTATTATTGTTCAGCGAATTCTACGCGCAGCGCTATTTATCAATCAAAGAGCTGATTTTTTAGCTGACTAATATTCGTAGTTGGATTGAATACTGACATAAATAGTTGCTTGGCCAGTTACTAGAACTTGTAGTCAAAATCCTTTAGATCGGCTTTATAATAATCGCTCACTAGGCCAAACAGCTCCTCGTCATAGTATGAGCGATAGTCTGCATGGTCAGATTTATTTTTAACCTTCAAGGTAGTTCTAGGGAATTTAAGCGCGTCATTCACAAAGTTCATCGATTCCTGCAATGTTTCGTAGCGTCCAATATAGTCCATCGCTAAATGTGATTTCTCGCCGGTCAATTGCAACAATTGTGGGCGTACCAAGACCCTTTGTTGAAACCGTGGATGGCTTATCGCAGACTTCATCCATGCCAGAGAGTTGTTGGAAAATTCTGGATTGTTTCGATTTAAAAAAAAGCAGACCGAAACGAAGCGATCAAAAGGGTTGCGCACAAAAGCAAACTTAAACGACTCTAACCACTGATCAGCAGGAATATGTGGCTTTATCTGAGTAACACTGATGTGCCCGTGACCAATCAGAGCAATTTCCGGAATTGGAATTGTTTGTTTTCCGATAGATTCATCGACATAAAGAGCCTGTTGTTCCCAATCACCGTCTCTTGAATGTTGGTGAAGTGCTTCGCGCACAGAATGTGTGGCTGTTTTGGGCACAGCGAAGTAAATGTACTTACTTTTGAGGGAAATAATCACCTGGCATTAAACATCTTTGATTTAATCAATAGAGTAATGTTCTCTAATCGACTGTCCAAGCGCCTCTTTTAGCGGCTCTAACCATGGCTCGTAGTTCTTCCATTGCTCTAAACCAGATCGATAAATCGGCTGTCTTACTTGCTCTGCACTCGGTGTGCGAATACTTCTCTCAGTTTTATGGTACTCGACACACGATTGCTCAAAATCGAGCCCGCAGAAATCAAGTATGCGGCGCACCTGTGTCTCTAAATCTTCTACCACATCTTCATGCTGTACTCTGAGCACAAAATCGGGTAACACCGCATCCCAATGATTCATCAGTTTTACATATTGGCGATAGTAATTACCAATCTCAGTAAGGCCATAAGAGAATTCTTGGCCCTCACCGAACAGCTGTTTGAAGCCACTAAAACAACAAGCCATTGGATGCCGGCGGGCATCAATTATTTTTGCGTTAGGTAAAATCAGTTTGATCAAACCTATATGGAAAAAATTGTTCGGCATTTTATCGATAAAGAATGGGGCAGCCCCTCTATAAACCTGGGTCTGCTGCATAAATTGGTCACCAAACCGTTCGTAGTAAGAATTTTCCAGCTCATTAAGAATCGCCGGATAACGGGGAATTTCATCAGTTTCTGATCTGCCTCGCAGGCGCTTGGCTAAATCCAAGATATTATGTAGCTCCATCGTGCCATCAACTTGCGAGTGCGACGCGAGTATTTGTTCTAATAGTGTAGAGCCAGACCGCGGCAATCCAACAACAAAAATAGGGTCCGTCGATAGATTGCCTGTGCCTGTGTGGTTTTCGAACAATGCTTTATCACAAATTGCTATTTGAGAATCTATGCGTTTCGCAAGCTGTTCCTTAGAATGGTGTGTTTCAGGTAGCTTTAGAGAATTACCGCTCTGGTAATACTCAAATGATTTTGCAAAGTCTTTTTGGTCTTCGAATGCTTTACCTAAAGCAAAACAAACTTGGATTCGATCGGTTAAGCCTATACCAGGATCAGACTCGACTGACTGCATAGCCGTAATCTCACTGTCACCAAATCGATACGATTTAGTGTTGGCAAGACTCCAATATGCATCACCGTGATCCTTTTTGTTGGCAAACGATTTTTTGAATGCTTCGATTGCCTCTTCAGAATCGCCTTCTGCATTGTAAATATGACCAATGGATATCGGCAATAAATGACTAGCAGGGTCATTCTCGATCAGTTCCTTAAAATGCTCAATCGCTTCTTCGTTTTTACCAACCCCAAAACTGGCTGAGGCAAGCACTGGCTTAGTTCTATCGCGCGCCTGTGGAAAGTCCTTATAAACTTTTTTGGCCTGATCATAAGCCTGCTGAAAGCGTTGTCGGCGCAATAAAATATGCGCAAACTGAATGTTTGCATCAACATGAGTCGGCTCTAGCTCCACCGCTGTTTCTAGCAGGAACTCGGCGTCATCAAGGATGTTATTTCGGTTGGCAATCTCTGCTAATAAACGCATACCTTCGATATGGGTCTTATGCGACTTTAAAAAATACCGGCATAGTCGCTCTGCTTCAACCATTCGATCACTTGCCAAGTAGCTGATGACGGTTAACAGCTCATCTGGCAAGCTTTCTAAAAACTCAACTTGTCGACGAGCGTCAAGATGCTTATCACTACCGGACTTTTGATACAGCACGACCAATAATTTCCAGCTTTGGAGTAGCGATGGATCAATTGAAACCGCCCGTTCGAGTGCCCGGCCAGCTGCTAGCGGATCATTCTTCGATAAAAAGTTCAGCGCTTGCTCTTGATAGGCGCGCCCATTCTCTGATTGTGCTTCGATTACTGTTTTTAACAGCGCTAAAGATGCATCAAAGGCCCCGTCGAGTCTTGAAATAACGGCACAGGTATAGACGGCATCAATGTTTAGAGGGTCCTCCTCCAAAACCGCTTGCAGGATACTTTTTGCAGACTCTAAATTACCAAGTTGAAGCTGGCGTTGAGCTTCCAGAATGTTGTTTGCACTAGTCATTGAAGAAGCCCTGTCTGTCTGAAAATGTTTTAGGTAGGCCTGTGGAAAAAACCTGTCTGGCCTCAAAAAGGAAGAGGCAAAAAAATAAGGGCGAATCGAAATTCGCCCTTATTAAACCACATATAGAATTACTTAATCATAAAACTCAATTGAAGTAATACGTAAACCTAGCACCCATAGTACGCGGGCGTAGAGTAGATGTTTCTGCAGTAAACTTACCCGCAGTTTGTATAACCTGACCTTCTTCACTGGTTAGGTTATTTACATATAACTCAGCTTTCCACGCTTCTTTGACAATACCAGCACTTAGATTAACGGTAGTAGCAGCTTCATTGATAAAGCGAGTGTTCGCCGGCAATGATCCCGCAGAAGTGTTAACCGTACCAAATGAGCCACCTTCGTTCTGCGTTGACAGTCCAGAAGTTGCGCCATAGGCAAGTAAGCTTGTGTCATCAAAGAAAGCAGCACTGCCAACAATACCAGCAGTTGACTCGCCTCTATACGTTAGACCACCCATTACGTATGCCTGTGAGCCACCAAACATATCTATATCAAAATCATAACGGGCTCGAATATTACCTGAAAATGCTGCTGCTAGAGGTAATTCTGAACCGATTGGCACCGCTACACCTTGTAACTGTGGGTTCAAGGCAGTGATCTCTGTATCAAGAATACTAAATGCGCCAGAAATAGTCAGAGCATCACTTGCAGCCCATTGAAAATCTGCATCTATACCTTTTGCTTCAGCATCGCCAACATTTTCCATAAAGACTAAGAACGCTACATTTGATGGATCAAAACGAGAAACCTGTAGGTCTTTAATTTCAGTCGAGTACAAAGAAGCATTCAAACGAAACTGTCCATCAAAAAAGTCGCCCTTCATGCCAATTTCATAGTTGGTTAAAGTATCCGTTACTGCAACTACAGGAACAACATAGCCCTGATATACGCCTGATTGATTAGCGCCTAGCTGCCCAGCATTTCGGTTCTGAGTAGCAGGTCGATATCCCTCTGACACAATTGCGTAAAGCAATAAATCATCACTTGCCTTGTAATCTAAGGCAACCTTAAAGATGGTATCAGACTCTGTCGTTGATCCGTCTGGGTTGACGTCGCTAACATCTAGAGTTCCGGCTTTAATAGCCGCTAGAGTCGCCGCATTACTACCACCACCTCGAAATAAATCTCGAGCGCCATTAGGGCTGGTGGCATTCAGGATAATATTATCATCGCCTGTTGCCGCGAACTGACCCAGCGTTTGTAGGCGCGTCGTTACGTCGTTACTGAAGGCGTCACTATTACAGCGACCGTCCGCAGTCGGTGCGGCGTTTCCAAATCCAGCTCCTGCTGGAGCACCTGGAATACCTGGTACACCATATCGACAACCAAATGAGAAGTTAGAAGCGCCTCTCAAGGCAGTTTCAATATCATAATAACGAGCACTAATTGATGCAGACAGTTTGTCATTAATATCGAAGGCTATTTCACCAAAGAACGCAGTCTCTTCTTCGGTACGAGTAAAATCGTTGAAAAAAGTAGTTAGTGGACTACGTGGACCACTGGTTACAGTGCCTGGGGTATTTGGAATTGTGGTGTTTCCAACTTGAAAAGCAGACCCAGATCCGAAGTAGTTTACGATGTGATCGCTAAATGCGTCATTAGTCGAAAGGTATTGAAACTCGCCTGCATGAGACGTTTCAACATCATTGTAGTAAGCGCCAGCTATAAATCGAACGCGCTGATCTTCATCTGATGCGATTCGAATTTCGTGTGTGGTGCGCTCATTGTTGCTAGCATCCGCGTATTGCTTTGTTGGATTAAAACAATTATTCGGAGCATTCGCTTTATCACCAGAATAAATATTACCGCTGCATAGATAATAAGTGATGTAACCACCACCATTATTGTAGTGCGTATAATCGATTAGCGAGTCAACATTACGATCTAAGTAACCACCGGTATAGACAACATCAAGGTTCGCTACGCGGCCTTCGACGGTCCAGCTGGTTAAGCCAAAATCATCTACGTTTCGTTCAGGTACGTGTTTCGCTGAACTTTCTGCACCACCCAAACTTGGGTCGACTACGAAAGAACCTTTAACGTCTAACTCTTGATTAGTGTGTTGAAGTAACAGACTCCAATCTTCTGTAAGATCAATTGCGAGACCAACTCGGACACCTTCATACGTTGCTTCGTTCCAATCTTCTTTAACCAGTGCAGCATTAGAATTGGACTGAATAGTGGTTTGGGGGAATTGGTTGAAAAACGGACCAAAGCCAGCAGAGTTATTTCTATCAATTACTTGCCCATTAGGCGTAAACGTCTGTTGAACATTATCAATCCAGCCGCCTTGATCATCGCGATAACCAACGATGCGCAATGCTGCTTTTTCGGATAAAGGAATGTTGATCATGCCTTCAAATTTATTACTTTCGCCGCCACCATCAGTGGTCGCGAGACCAACGTCGATTCTAGCTTGAAATTCACCCATATTAGGCTTATTCGTGATCAACCGGACAGTACCAGATTGTGAACTAGCACCAAATAAAGTTCCCTGAGGACCGGCTAGAACTTCAACTCGAGACAAGTCAGCTGCATAAATGTCGAGATTTCTGCTACCAAAAGAAACTGGCATTTCGTCCAAATATAGTGCGACACCTGGAGCCGAGCCTTGAGCTGGCCCCACTGTGACTGAAGATTGCTCAGATGCTGAGCCTCGAATGTAAACCTCTTTTTGGCCTGGTCCGTTACCCGCGCTCACAACGTTGGGTAAATATTCGACGTACTCGTCGAAAGTTTGAATACCTAGCTCTTTTAAAGATTCACCAGTGACGGCTTGGATTGACACAGGAATATCCTGCGTACTGGCGGACCGTTTGGTAGCTGTTACTACGATCTCTTCCAATGCTGCATGTGCTGGGCCAGCTGACATTGCGCCAATAGCGAGTGCAATCAACTTCTTGCGATGCCGCTTAAGTACTGCTTGGTTGTTCTGGGGCGTATCTGTATTCATTTATGAACTCCTCTGTTGTCAATTAATTTTTATATAGTTGCTCGAGCCTAACGCTTCAAAACCTACTTAAATCCACTTGATGATATTAATATTATCAAGAGTTTTTGCAGATACCGATTCTTTATTTAAGGCTACCGCAAACACTCAAGGTTAGAGATGAATGCTAAACAAACAGCCTAAAGACCACTTATTATTTACAACTGCGTTGACTGTAGCACCATTAAGCCGAGTAAAAATGGACTAAACGCGATCTATTTGCGTAGTTTAACAGAATTAATCATCGGCATAAACAACACTTATTTCTAATATCAACTAGTATTGGTGGCCGCTTAAGTGAAACCTGAGCTTTTCGGAAGCACAGAAGTTGTGAAACCAGAAATTCGTCAGCTTGTTTTTAAGTTTCGTAAATAGACGCCTACCCAGCCAGCTGAACTTAGGTATTCCAGAGCCGTTGATAGAGTTCAATCATTTGATCTATGGATGGAACCAGTGGGTTATTGCCCGGAGAACCAGACGCCAAAGCTTGCTCGGCCATAGTTATGACTACCTGATCAAAGCGTTTTTTACTTGCACCAAAATGCTCTAAAGTCGGAACTCCTAAGTCCACGTTAAGTGCGCTTAATTCCTCGAGCAATGCCCTATTACTTGCCGGCACATCCAATTCTGGATCTGCTATTCCCATTTCATGCGCGCATTGAGCATAACGCTCAGGCGCACCAGCAATTGAAAACTCAGTCACGCTTGGCAATAACATTGCATTGGATAAACCATGGGGCACATGGAAAAAAGCGCCTATCGGTCGGCTCATGCCATGCACCAATGCCACTGAAGCGTTAGAGAACGCGATGCCCGCTAGGGTTGCCCCCAACATGATTTGCTCGCGGGCCTTAGTATTCGAACCGTCGTGATATACCTTGCGCAAATTTGGCGCGATCAAACGCATAGCTGCCAACGCCTGAGTATCACTAAAAGGATTGGCTTTCTTGCTGACAAAGGCTTCAATAGCATGAGTCAGGGCATCAATTCCTGTGTCAGCCGTAGTCCTAGGCGGTAGACTCATTGTTAATTCATAATCTACTAACGCCGCGACGGGCATAAAGCCTTTGCCGAGGCAGAGCATTTTCTCATCAGTTTGTTCATCCGATATGATGGTAAACCTGGTTGCCTCAGAACCTGTGCCGGCGGTGGTAGGGATAGCGATAAGCGGCAATCCTAACTCGTCTACTATTCGAGGAACCTTGTAGTCCCTCATTTGACCGCCAAATTTACCAACGACGGCCATCGCCTTTGCACTGTCGATTGGGCTGCCGCCGCCAATTGCCACCAGACAATCGTAATCACCATAGCGCACCATATCGACTCCAGCTTGGATTGAAGCAACGGTCGGTTCAGGCATGGTCTGGTCGAAAACATCAGATTTGATTCCCGAGGCCGATAACTGGTCTCGAATACGCTCAACATAGCCAAGCTTCACCATCATCTCATCGGTCACAATCAGTGGCCGATGACAATTCAAACTACTCAGAACGGATGCCAATTCGGCACTAGCCCCGCCCCCAATCTGCAGGATTCGAGGAAGAATTATTTGGGTCGACTGGCTGAC
>JBLHMH010000078.1:0-15211 GCA_047621785.1 Polaribacter sp.
CGAGCGTGTTGCGCCACTCTCTTATCCCTCATTTATGGGATTCGTGAGAGACAAATTGAAAGACGGTTACCAGCAACGAGATTTGAGTAATGATGGCCTACAAATTCATACAACCTTAAACCCACGTATTCAGCAAAGCTTAGAGCAGACTGCCAGAACGGAATTAAGCAAAATTGAGAAGGCAAGAGGTATTGCCAGTGACGCTTTGCAGATCGCGGCGGTTGTTATTCGCACCGACAACGGTGAAGTGGCGGCTATGATCGGCGACCGGAAGTCGAGTTTTTCAGGATTTAATCGAGCTGTTGACGCTCGTCGGCAAGTGGGTTCTTTATTAAAGCCATTTGTCTATTTGACGGCGCTTGAATCTCCGCGTCGGTATTCCTTGGCGAGTCGAATTGATGACACGGGCATCACCATTACGCAGAAGGGAAGCCCCGATTGGAAACCTCAAAACTATGACAATAAAGAGCATGGACCGGTAATGATGATCGACGCATTGGCGCGCTCTTATAATCTTGCGACCGTGAGGCTTGGTATGCAAGTTGGCGTTTCTAACGTTAGAGATACGATCGAAAGACTAGGTTATCAATCGAATGTGGGAGAGTTGCCCTCATTGCTTTTAGGGGCCGTTCCTATGTCTGTGATGGATGTAGCACAAATGTATTTAAGCTTAGCTTCTGGCGGCTTTAAAACCCCAATCAAAGGCGTTCGCGCAGTACTTAGCAACACCAATGAGCCGTTGGCGCGTTATCCATTGGCAATCGAACAGGTTGTCGAACCGCAATTTAATTACCTGATTAACTATGCTTTACAAGAGGTTATACGATCTGGAACTGGGCGTGGGGTACGCAATGGCTTTCGCTACGACTATGGCTTGGCTGGAAAGACAGGCACTACTGATAACTACCGCGACAGTTGGTTTGCTGGATTTAGTGGAAATTACCTTACTATCGTTTGGATAGGCCGTGATGATAATAAGTCGACAGGCTTAACGGGTGCGTCGGGTGCAGCAAAAGTTTGGGCCAAGCTGATGCAACAAATTCCCTTGCAGCGATTGCAGCTGCCGTATAACGAAGATGTGATTTCACAACGGGTTTACTATTCGCTAGATCAAGAACGCCAAGATTGCACGCTGTCGCGACAATTACCTATTTTATTGGAGTCAATACCATTACAAAGATTGCCGTGTGCGGAGCGAATGCAGTATGATTTCGACCATGAAGATGAACTGCAACACTTTGAGCCGGGACAACGTCAACAACTTCGCAAGAGTAGAAAGCGAAAGTCATTGTGGGAGAGCATATTTGGTTAATATGTTTACTCGCATGAAAGCAAAACTTCGGCTGCGGCCATTACGACTGCCCGCTATTTCCTTGCTGGGCCTATTGCTGGGCGCCTGTGCAAATATTGCTAATTATACAGAACCTGCACGGGAACCAGCTCAGGTTGAGGAAAGGTCAGTCGATGGTCAGGTTTTACCTTATCCCGGTCAAAGTTCTATTCAAGCAGAAGAGCTACCTTCTCAAGTTCAAGTTTCACCCGTTGTACAAGGCCTATTAGTGTCCGCCGAGCAGCAAAGCAGTCATGGTAATCCTAGTGCAGCGGCTAATTCCTTAGAGCGAGCTTTGAGGATTGAGCCACGTAATGCCTTATTATGGAGTCGCTTGGCAGATATTCGGTTCGGCCAGAGCAACTGGCAGCAGGCTATTCAATTGGCGGCTAAGTCCAATACACTTGCTGGAAATGATCGGCAGTTGCGGCGACGAAACTGGTATTTGATGGCGAATTCTTATTCGGCATTGGATAACCCCGCTCAAGTACAAAAATACCGCGATAAGCTCAGAAATTATTGAGTATGTCTGATTTGTAAGCCTTAGGGGTTTATGCAAGGGAACGCAAAGCCTGTACCCATTGTTGATCGCTGGCATTGTCGAGATCCAGTTTTAATAGTTTTTCTACCCGATTCCTTACATCGTCGATAGTTGTGTAGAATCGCGATCTGACTTGATCTGTATCGCCCAGCAATCGAGACGGGTCGGGCAAGCCCCAATGAATACTAGGAGTGCTACCGAACCATATAGGGCATGTTTCAGTGGCGGCCTGATCACACATGGTGAGAATTACGTTTGGTTCAAAGTGCGCAAAATCATCCCAGGATTGACTACGTAAGCCGTCACAGGAAAAGTCCTTTTCTCGTAAAAATTGAAGGGTCAAGGGATGGATCTCGCCACTTTCTTGACTGCCTGCGCTGGCTGCTTCAATTCGGCCTTCGGCTAGCTTATTAGTTACAGCTTCTGCGATAATGCTGCGGCAGCGGTTGTGGGTGCAGATATATAGAAGTCGTTTAGGCATTATTTGATTAGGCTCGGACCCTGGCGTTCTTTAGCTTGTGGCTCAATTATGATGTGTTTATTGTTTCGTTTTTTTCAGAACCAATTTCAACTGATAAATATTCTTTGGCGCTGGAGGGCTTAGCACTTCGCGCTTTGCTTTTATTGGGGATGGTTATTGTTTATAGTGTCTGCTTCGGTGACAGAGCATATCTGCTGGCGAATTAATAAAACACTTGCCTAAATCAGGAAAATCATTCAATTTTGAATACTCCCTCTTACAATCCTCTCTCTTTTAAGTCAATCAATGCGTTGCGCGGTGGCACCGTTACGGTTAAGCGAAAGAGTTCGCTAACAGCCACCAAATTTTTCTGGGTCATGCTGGCTGTTGTATCTCTAGTCGCTTGCGACCGTGGCACCGATGAAGCAGATGAGTTTATTGATGATATCAGTGCACAAAGTGCTGAGCTAGAAGTTGCGGTTGATAAACCCATTGACGTAGATGACAAATCAATCCCGACCGCCAAACAGCGCACCACCCGCGGCAAAGCGACTAGTCATTTACTGCTTGGCACGGGTAGTGTCCAGGGTGTTTATTTCCCTATTGGTGGCGTTATTTGTCGTCTATTGAATCGCCATAAACCGTTGCATAGAATTCGTTGTTCATTGGAAAGTACTGGCGGTTCTATTTATAATTTGCGTGAGCTGAAGAAGGGCAATTTCGACTTGGTGTTTGCCCAATCTGACTGGCAATACCATGCGTATAACGGTACCAGTACCTTTGAAACGGATGGAGCGAATCCTGATTTGCGTGCGGTGTTTGCGTTGGAACCCGATCCGCTAGCGCTAATTGTGAAGTCGGATAGTGAGATTATGGGTTTCGATGATTTGGAGAATCGAAGTGTTAGCTTCGGCTATGCTCGCTCTCTACAACATCGAATTATCAACGACCTGCTGACGGCCAAAGGCTGGGATGATTCGAACTTTAAACGTGTTCGGCGAATGAGTGACACTAAGCAGGTTGGTGAGCTCTGTGCTGACAAGGTAGAAGCAATATTGTTATTGACCAGCAGCTTGACAGATTATCTGCAGGATCTCGATGAGAAGTGTAGCTTAAGACTGGTGCCGATCGATGGCCCGGAGATCGGCAAAATGATCGCTGATAAACCTTACTACCGGACTGGTAAAATACTTAATGGAATGTACTTGGACAGTACAGAAGATGTTATATCATTTGGACTGGGCGCTACTTTTGTTGCCATGAAATCAACTTCACCCAAAGCAATCTATCATGTGGTTAAGGAAATCGTTGAAAATTTCAAAGACTTCAAATTGCTGCACTCTTCACTGAAGGATTTGAGTATGAAAGACTTGCCATACGCAGGGCTGTCGGCACCATTACACCCCGGCGCAATTCGATATTACAAAGAAGCCCGTCTTTTGAAAAAATAATGGACGAATAATGACTATAGACTGGATAGATAAATATAAATGAACGCAGATCACGCTCTAGAAAAATTGAAGCAAGGCAATAAGCGATTTGTCACTGCTACTGAACATGGTGAGCCTCTAATAAGCAATATTCGTCGTGCTGAATTGGCGCTTGAGCAAAGACCTTTTGCGATTATTCTAGGCTGTTCAGATTCGCGAGTGCCCGCTGAGTTGGTGTTCAGTCAAGGCATGGGTGATTTATTCGTGATACGTGTCGCCGGTAATGTGGTCGCCCCTTCGCAAATAGGCAGTGTTGAATTTGCCTGTCAGCAGTTTGGAACCGAGTTGGTTGTGGTGCTCGGGCATCAAAATTGTGGTGCAATAAGCGCTACAGTCGATTCATTGCTGGGTGATCCAGATGCGATATCACCAAATATAGCAGCGATAGTGGATCGAGTTACTCCCGCGGTTCATGCTATTGTCGCTGGCCATCCTATTGAAGAGAGAGAAGAGCTGTTGCATAAGGCAATGCGCGCTAATGTTGAACAGTCTGTGCAAGGTCTACAGATGCGATCCAGAATCATTCGAGGTTTGATCGGACAAAATCGACTGAAAGTAATCGGCGCGGAATATTCGATAGAATCTGGAGTGGTTAAGTTTTACGAGTAAAGTTTACTAAATTGTTTCGGGAAAAGATAAATTACATTTTTACAGCAAGCGCTGATTCGGTAAACGTTTACATAAGTAGTCACCGAAAATCCAGTAGCATTGTTAATGAAGTAACTAAAAATAGAGGTTTATATGGCGGGAATTCCGTTCAGTAATTTGTTTGGCCAATCTCCAATTCGGCCTATCCAAGAACACATCCAGCTTGCACATAAGTGTGCGCAGCAATTACTTCCTTTTATTGAGGCCACTATCGCTAACGATTGGTCGGCTGCGAAAGTCCTGCATAAAAACATTTCTGATTTGGAGCATGCCGCAGACGAAACGAAAACCCATTTGCGGGCCAATCTTCCGAATAGTTTAATGATGCCCGTTGATCGAGGTGATTTATTGTTGATGGTGTCGCGCCAAGACGAGATAGCGAATTTCACCAAAGACGTCGCAGGTATCATGATCGGTCGCCAAATGCGCATACCTTCTGAAATCGCTGATTTGATGAAGGAATTTGTTAAGCTGGCTGTAGAGACGTCAGCTCAGGCAGTCAAGGCCGTCAACGAAATGGATGAATTATTGGAACTTGGCTTCAAGGGAAGGATATTGGATTTGGTCACAGAGTTGATTCAGGAGTTGAATCGCCTAGAACATGAAAATGATGAGTTGCAAATTCAGGTTCGTGCCGCGTTGTTCAAAATCGAATCGAATCTGCCCCCCGTTGATGTCATGTTTTTATACAAAATCATTGAGTGGATCGGAGAACTTGCCGATGCAGCTCAAAGTGCAGGCGGCAAATTACAGTTACTGATTGCGCGCTAAACCAAAAAAAACGCTAATACAATTCTTCGTTCGATCTACTAAATATCTAAAATATTATGGAAATAATTGCTGAGCACGGGCATGTCCTATTAATTCTTGGCTGTATTTTCGCCTTTTTTATGGCGTGGGGAATTGGCGCTAATGATGTTGCAAATGCGATGGGGACCTCGGTGGGCTCAGGCGCATTGTCAGTCAAGCAAGCCATCTTAATTGCAGTAATTTTCGAATTTGCTGGCGCTTATCTTGCCGGCGGAGAAGTAACTTCAACTATTCGAAAAAGCATACTGGATCCTGCTCTTATTACTGATAGGCCAGATTTATTGGTGTTTGGTATGATGGCGGCACTGCTCGCCGCAGGAACTTGGTTGCTGATCGCCAGCATGAACGGCTGGCCGGTATCCACAACGCATTCGATTGTCGGCGCCTTGGTAGGGTTCGCGGCGGTTGGAATATCGGTTGACGCGGTTAACTGGAGTAAAGTGGGCACAATTGTCGCCAGTTGGGTGGTCTCTCCTTTGCTGGCCGGAACTATTTCTTTTTCTCTATTTGTCAGCGTACAAAAGCTGGTTCTCGATACTCCAGACCCGTTTAAAAACGCCAAACGCTACGTGCCAGTTTATATGTTCTTTGTGGGCTTTATGATCGCTATGGTCACCCTCTTGAAAGGCTTAAAGAATACCGCTCTAGATATGGATTTTGGACTGGGGAGCAAGTTTTTAAATAGTATGCCAGTTGCCGCAGCGGCTGGATTGATTGTGGCAATAATAGGCGGTTTAATGCTCCATCGTATAAAAGAAAGAGATGTTACAGAAGGGCAAAGCCGGTTTGCCAACGTGGAAAATTTATTTGCTGTGTTGATGATCTTTACTGCTGCTGCAATGGCTTTTGCACATGGCTCAAACGATGTTGCGAATGCAGTTGGGCCTTTGGCTGCGATTGCCAGCGTCGTTGGTTCCGGGGGTGAGATCGCAGGTAAGTCCGCGCTACCTCCTTGGATATTATTGTTGGGCGGTGCTGGTATCGTTATTGGTTTATGTACCTATGGCTTTAGAGTGATGGCAACTATAGGTAAAAAAATCACTGAACTAACCCCCAGTCGAGGCTTTGCTGCGGAGCTTGGTGCTGCTACAACGGTGGTGTTTGCGTCTACTTGGGGGCTGCCTATCTCAACCACTCACACGCTTGTGGGAGCAGTCTTGGGCGTTGGCTTGGCGAGAGGCATTGGCGCCTTGAACCTTAAGGTGGTCGGCAGTATCTTTATGTCTTGGGTCGTGACCTTACCTGCAGGCGCAGGCTTCGCAATATTATTTTTCTTCTTGTTTAAGGGGATTTTTAGTTAGTCTCGACCCAACCGTATTAAATTGAGGTTAAAAAAGGACGACTTTAAGTCGTCCTTTTTTCTAGGGTTGATATTGAACTTGAGCAGCCTGAACATTACATTGCCTGAATTAGGGCGAGGACTTGGTCTACATGGCCTTTGACTTTGACTTTTCTGATTTCATGGAAAAGTTTACCGTTGCTGTCAAAGATAAAAGTGCTGCGTTCAATGCCCATGTATTTTTTGCCATACATATTCTTTTCTTTGATAACACCGAATGCATTGCACAAGATCTCATCAGGATCTGATATTAGATCAAAGTTGAATTCTTGTTTACTAATAAAATTTTGGTGTGATTTTATACTTTCGCGAGAGACACCAAGTATTTCTGTGTTCATTTCCTTGAAATTTTTATAAGCGTCCCGAAAATTTTGGCCTTGAGTAGTGCAACCAGGAGTTGAGTCTTTAGGGTAAAAATACAACACGAGGTTACTATCCTTGAGGCTGCTTAACTTCAAGGTGTCATTGTTAGTGGTTACAACAGTTAGATTTGGCATTTTATCGCCTAGTTGAATTGGCATTTTCTAGCTCGATTGGTTAAGTGTAGGAGAATGGAAATAAGGGTATGTCCTGCTTAACTATAAAGTCAATCAATGATATGCCAATCAAGTTTTTCGGCGTGCGCTCGCAGCCTATCATCGGGTGTAACTGCAATAGGATGATCCACCAAGTCCAATAACGCTAGGTCATTGATTGAATCGCTGTAGAAATATCGCTCTTTATATTGACTCTGTTCGGGGTCATATTTGATCGAGCCGCTTTGGCTAGTGCCGATTCGAACTGAACCAAGCCATTGCTCTAAGCGTTCGACCTTCCCAGCTTGAAAACACGGAGTTCCCTTGCACTTGCCGGTGTACTTGCCGTTCAGCATTTCTGCTTGGGTGGCGATCAATGTGGTAACACCCAATTCATCGGCAATGGGTCTAGTTATGAAGTCATTAGTCGCTGTAATAATGACCAGGTGATCGTTTTTGAGGCGATGTTTTTCAATCAATTCTGGTTTCCCAGTATCGATCATTAGTTTTATTACAGTGTCAATGAACTCGTCTCGCCAAGCTTCTAGCTGGGGTAAACTAAATTGTGTTAGCGGCGCTAGCTGGTATTCTAGAAATTTTAGTATGTCGAGTGAGCCGTCTTGGTACTGTTGATAGAAGTAGTCTTGTTGTTGCTGTTGTTTTTGCGCATCAACCGCGCCGACCTTTGCTAAGAATAAGCCCCACGCATGATCGCTATCACCGTTCAGCAGGGTGTTGTCTAAATCGAATAAGGCTAGAGCCAAGATTGTTCTCCTAAGTTTTTGTTCTACTCTAAAAACTATCTTTAATTAGAGGCTTGTATAGATTGGCAGGTTTCAAAAAAAACATATAAATGATATGACTAAATAAGCGTTTGCTCTGACTTGTTGTTTAATTAGTAGCTGCATTCAGTCAATATCATGATTATAATCAAACATGAACAAAGAGTCCGATCAATGTTAAGTCTTATGCCAACCTTAGAGCCAATATTTGCCAACGATGGGTATCGTCCAAATGTCGGGATCGTAATAACTAATCAAAAAGGTCAAGTTTTTTGGGCTCGCCGGATTAAGCATGACGGCTGGCAGTTTCCGCAGGGGGGGGTTAAACGCGACGAGACGCTTGTTGATGCAATGTATCGCGAACTAAAAGAGGAGGCTGGGTTGAATCGCGAACAAGTTAAAGTGCTTGCTCATACAAAACAATGGTTGCATTATGACCTACCGCACCGCTTTCTCAGGCATCAGCTACGGCGTGCAAGCAACCGTCCAAGTTTTAAGGGTCAAAAACAGGTTTGGTTTTTATTAGAGTTGCTTGAAGATGATTCAGTTGTGGACCTGAAAAGTGGTCTTGATACGCCCGAATTCGATGCTTGGCGCTGGGTTGAAACCGATTTTGCGCTTAAAAATATCGTAGATTTTAAGCGGTCTGTTTACCGAAAAGCACTTTCCGAGCTTTGTCAATATTTGCCTTGTAGCGACTCGCCTACTTTAGCTTAAGATTTTTCTATGTATTTCTACTCATTCTATGCCAAGCGATTGGTATTAGCGTCACTGACGCTTGGTCGCAACAACCCGGTGCTCGCACTGGTCTGGCCAGTATTGCTAGCAACCGTTTTCTTTTCTACATCTGCGGTTAGCGCTGTAAATGTATTATCTGTTGAAAAAATAGCGGCCTCCCTGACCGAGCACGCGCGCAAAAATCGCTTTCCCAATCGACTTACTTTTTCGCATGACGAGAATCAACAAACCGTTGAGGGTTATGTAGAGTATACGTTTGATCAAGTTGTTCATGATGAAATGGCGGCGGTGTATCTTCGTTATCAACCGGATTATGCAGCCTTTGTAGCGATCGATGTCGAAACCGGCGCAATCTTGAACTTGACCAGTTTCATTAAGGCCAAAGAGCAATGGGACAACTTGGTTATGCGTTCCGATTACCCCGCGGCCTCAGTGTTTAAAATGGTTACTGCGGCGGCTGGGCTTGATATGGGTAAACTTTCACCGAGCACGGTGATCCCCTTTAATGGTAAATCGACTACTTTATATAAAAGCCAAGTATTGCGGCATAAGAATAATAAGTGGACTCGAAAGCCGACTTTGAAAGAAAGCTTTGCGAAATCAGTGAATTCCGTGTTCGGTCAAATAGGTATATTTAGACTTGGCGCCGAGACACTTCGTGATTATGCTAATAAGTTCGGATTTGAGCGACCATTGCAATCCGACTTTCAGCTACCCATAAGTAGAATCGACTTGGATTTTGATAGTAAATTTGAAATCGCAGAGGCTGCTTCTGGTTACACAAAAAACATTACCTTGAGTCCCATTCATGCTGCTCAAATGGCAGCTATTGTTGCAAACGATGGACGAATGGTGACACCCTACATGGTTGAGTCGGTGGTGGGTTTGTCGGGAGAGTTGCTTTATCAAGCAAACACAAACCTTAATACTCAGAAGGTTATCAGCGTCGCTGCCGCAGAGCAGATGCGTGAGCTAATGCAGGAAACCACACGAATCGGCTCGGCACGCAAGTCGTTTTCGGGGTTAAATCGCTATAAAGTCTATGATGGTATGAATATTGGTGGCAAAACCGGATCATTGACGGGTTATTCGCCTAAAGGAAGGCACGATTGGTTTGTGGGCTATGCCGAGAAAGACGGTCGGCGGGTTGCCTATGCATCGCTAATCATTAACAAAGAAAAATGGTATGTGCGCAGTGCATACGTTGCTCGACAATTTATATACAACTATTTTTCTAGACCCGCCGTTGCTGATACGCAACCGCTAGTAATACACGGGCCAATCGCTACAAGCAAATCTACTAAAGTGCCGGAACTTGCGAATAAACAATTACTAGTTATCTCGAATACGATTGATTAGAGAAGTAGTCGATCGATCAAACTCGAAGGCTAGCGAATGAACTTCACCGCCGTTTTGCTGCACTATATCCGCACCAACAATGTCATTAACATGCCAGTCACCGCCTTTCACCAGATGATTTGGCAGTACTTGCATAATTAAATTTAGCGGAGTGTCTTCATCAAAGCTAACTACCGCATCCACGCATTCAAGGCTAGCTAAAACAGACAGCCGGTCTTGTAATGTATTGATAGGCCTATCAATGCCTTTGTTTTGGCGTTTGACTGATGCGTCTGAATTAATCCCTACGATCAGTGCTTCACCAAGATTTCTGGCTTGCTCTAAATATGTTGTATGGCCGCGATGTAGAATATCGAAACAGCCATTAGTGAAGACCAATGGGCGAGCCAAATTGCTGAGCATTGCGGCTAGAGATTCAAGGGGCACTATTTTGTTTTGAGTGTTCACTTTAGAGCTGCATATGATGTGTGCTTAAAAGGCTCTGCTACTTAGCTAAAGCCCCAATGGTGTCAAAATTAGAGACCTAATCTTCAGTATATTCAAAAACTTTGACAACTCTCGCGACACCTTTAACCTTGCGCGCGAGATCGGTTGCCCTTTGTCCTTCTTCATTAGTAACAATGCCCATCAGGTAGACGCTGCCGTCGGTTGTTACAACCTTTACGCGATTTGCATCCAAGCCTGTTTTAACTAACAAACTGGTTTTCACTTTTGAGGTGATCCACGAATCGTTGGTTCTAGCTAATATGGCAGTCTTGCCGGTGATTGTGGTCTCATCAACGAGTTGACGAACCCCGCTTATGGCATTCAGACGGGCAATCACTTCCTGCTTTGTGGATTCTTGGTCAATCTCGCCGGTAGCTAACAAAATACCGTTCCATGATACGGGTTTAACATGTGCAGCTGCTCGTAGTGCTTTACTGGAAATAAGGTAATTCCGAGCAGTTAATTCGATAGTATTGTCATCTACATACTCTCCTGCTGAGCGTCGATCGTGAATAATATCAACCGTGGCAATCACTGCGCCAGCGACCAAAGCAGTTATACAACCGCTTAACAAAGTGACGCTCACCATCGCGGCTAGAACTAGCTGACTTATTTTTTTGATTTGTTGTTGTACAAAAATATTCATCATTTTCCTTTAAAGTTGTAGAGCTAAGCTTGTAGAAATTATTATGTTTGAACAGGGACTGTTTGCAAATTATCTAAGTAGCTCGGCATCGGGCAATAAGTTTCAAACTAGTTGTACTAGGTTTAGTCGAGTACATAGCTATCGATCAACTCGCATATACAGTGGATAATTAAACCATGAACCTCTTGAATTCTAGCGGTAACATCACCCTTTACAACGACACTCAGGTCCGCCTCGTTGAGTGCCCGTTCTAATTCTCCGCCACCTTTGCCATTGAGTGCAATACATCTAACCGATTTGTCATGTGCTACAGCAACTGCCTTGATGAGATTCAATGAATTACCAGAAGTACTAATCACCATTAGAACATCATTTTTTTGGCCTAAGGCGCTGACTTGCTTAGAGAAGACTTCGCTGTAATCATAATCGTTGCCGATCGAAGTAAGCGTTGCCCCATCGGTGGTCAGTGCAATACCAGGGAGTTCTCGTCGCTCACGTTTGTACCTATTGAGTAGTTCCGATGACAGGTGTTGTGCATCAGCAGCTGAGCCGCCATTCCCACAGATCAGTAACTTACCACCATTCTGAAAGCTCTGATAAATGAGTTCTGCGCAAGCTTGGATCTGAGGTGCTAGATGTTGATTGTCTAGAATGCTGGCCGCACTGGCCTGGAAGTGTTGGCTTATCAAATTATCTATCGACTTTGAGGATGGCATAAGTGTGTATTGGGCAAGGATTGAATAAATTCGACCGAAATTCGTTGTCTTATCGTTGAAGCTTTTATTGAGCCAAAACTAAAATCCGTTGTGAATCCAATCATACGTGGGTGCGGATAAATTTCCGTCAATACAAAGTATATCAAATCGGCAGGGACAGTCCGTCTTTTTATGTTTAATAAGATAGTATTCGGCGGTTCTACGTAGCTTGTTCTGTTTTCGAATGTCAACGCTGGCGATGGCTCCGCCGAAGCGTTGGTTCTTACGATGCCTCACCTCAATAAATACCAGATACTCTGAATCCTGCATCACCAAATCTATTTCACCATGACGGCAAGAGAAGTTGCTTTGAATTAGGCGAAATCCCTTTTTTTGTAGATACTTAAGAGCCAGGCTTTCGGCGTGACTGCCGATGATCCCAGTTTGATTCGTCATAACGTTTTGTTCCGTGTTGACTATTAGGTTGAGCGCCCGAATTCGTCCAACTTTGTGGTACGGGTTCAAGCGGCACTAATTCATTTTCAGATTCGGCGGCGCCGTCTTTGAAGCTTGCCCAGATCGGCTGAAACTGTACTTCGCCAGAGGTTTCCACGCTTAACACACCCATATTACCCGCAATTGCCTTATTCGATTGGTTGCGCATCTTATCAAACTCAGCCGCCAGGCGATATGAATCGCTGCCCATTGCAAATAACATATTAAGTTGTCCTGCGTACGGTGCAACATCATTAGACAATAATACCCAAGGCATCACGGGAAATGAGGTTCGATCTAAATCAACATTGTTAATTGGATCTTGAATGCCGTTATAGATCGGTGACGAAGACAATACAGGGACTCTTTCACCGCTGAAAAAAGTAATCTGCGGCCTAAGGATGCGACCTGTTTCATTATCAGAAATCATAAAGATGAAATCAACGTCATGTCGCCGGTAAGCAGAAAATTCAGGTTTAAAACCTAAGGTACGACTTAATTTACTCATTCGAAATTCACTTTTATTGATTTCGAATAATTGCTTTAACTCGGTGCTGTGATCAAATTGGAGAGGGGAATAGGTGATGGTTTTACTCAATTTCCCACCATTTGCCAGCCAATGCTTAGAGAATGCTTGTGCGGTTCGAGTACCGGTACTATCGCTTGAAACCAATAGTGCGGCATTTACAAATCCGCGGCTGAATGCCCGTTCTGAAACTATTCGACCCTGTTGCTCAGGGCTCATTGTGAGCCGCACCATGTTTTGGTCCAGAGCCTCATCGCCGCCGAGCAAAATAGTGGGGATAGTGTTTAACCCTCGTGAGGAGGCGACCAACTGATTTGCGTGCTCTTTACCCAAGGGGCCTATAATTAGATCTGCTCCAGCTTGTCTAGCGGCGGAATAATACTGGCTTACCTGAAGCGAGTCCTCGCCAATATCATAAACGCTGATTTGTGGTTGATAATTGGAGAGATTGAGCGAGTGTTGGTACTCGATACCATCTAATAGTGCTTGTGCCGCTTTGTTATAACGCGATGTCAGTGGCAATAAAATCGCGATTTTATTTGCTGAGCGTGCAGTCCATTGACTTTGGTCGACGATGACAGGACTCCTGTCGCTCTGATCGCGCCATTGATCAAACTGCATCTGACGCGAGACTGGGCTCGCAACAACATTTCGATTATGGGACGTCAGATCACTTCCCACCAGGCCTAATAGACTCTGTTCAAATCGATTGCGCACCACGGCATTACTCGACTCATTTATAACGGTCTGGCGTTGCTCCGTACTCAGATCACCAATCACTTTCCAAATATAGCGACTGGTTTCTGCCCGCGCAGCTCCGAATAATAGCGATTCGCGCTCAATTAAATTGGTCACAGCTAGATCGTATTCGTTTAGGGCTTGATGGCAAAGCGAACTCAATAACAATGCGTCAACTCGTTGTTGATTCGTTTCTAGCGTGCCAAGCATTCCTAGCAGTGCGTATAGACGGTCGAGAGCGCCTTGGTACTGACTTCGTGAATAGTCGCCATAGGCCAAGATGATCTGATAGCGGGCTCGTTGAGCATCGTTTAGTGTCGCGAACTGTAGCTGGGCAATAGTTTGCATTGCGCGTGCGGCATCATCTGCTTGAATATAATATTCGGAGGCGCTCAGAGTCGCATTAATCGAATTGCTAGGCTCATTTGGGTTGTTAGCCAGCTGACTATAACGCTCAGCCTCCTCGAGTTGATAGGTTCGGTCGATTAAGGGTGTTGATGTCTCCTCGTCTGCATCGTCGTTGCTCGGTATTGTCTGGACAGACGCGTCAACAGAGCGATCTTCGACGCTGGCAATGGGGCCGCGTGCACAGCTGCTCAGTGCTAACACCATTAACACTGTTAATGCGCTGCGAATTTGAGTGCCGCTTATTAATATTGGATGCATTTTTAAATTAATCAGATTATCCTGAGTTTCTGGCAAGTTGAGTTCTTATTAAAGGGTCACAGCTAAGCTATTTTTGGCGAGTAGCTGCTGTCTTCACTTTCTTTGAGCTTTTACGTTTTATGAGTATTACGTTGTGTGGTCAAAGTTCTATCGGAACTGGTCATTTAAGCGATTCAAAACCTATTGGCAAGAGTATACCGAGTGAATGACCGAATAAGCAAAAATGCTTCTGAAAAGAACCCTGTTAATAACCTAGATCCGAGTTCGTATGGCGTTTTATACGTAGTTTCAACCCCAATTGGAAATTTGGCAGACATAAGTCATCGCGCTTTGCGGGTTCTGGCCGATGTGTCCTGTGTACTAGCAGAGGATACCCGTCACAGTAAGCGACTGTTCAATCATTACGGAATCTCAACCAAGCTTAGGGCTTGCCACGAACACAATGAGGCTGATCTGGTTTCTTGGGTTGAGGGGCAACTCAATAAGGGCCAAGACCTTGCTTTGATTAGTGATGCTGGAACGCCTCTAATAAGTGACCCAGGTTTTGTGATAGTTAGAGCTTTGCGTAAATTGGGACATCAAATATGTGCAGTTCCTGGGGCTAGCTCTATTATCGCAGCTTTGTCAATTGCCGGTCTAGCAACGGACAGCTTCGTTTTCGATGGATTTCTGCCTGCTAAAAGCGCCGCGCGTAAAACTCAATTGGGCAATTATTTAGAGCAGTCTAGGACCATAGTAGTATTTGAATCATCGCACCGTATTAGTAATTGTCTAGTCGATATTGCTGAAGTGTTAGGCAATCATCGACGTGTCGTCATCGCTCGAGAAATCACTAAAAAATTCGAAACCGTTTTGGATGGAACGGTGACTGAGCTCATAGAGGTGCTAGCCCAAGACCCGGATCAATCGCGCGGTGAATTTGTGTTGATGATAGAAGGCGCGCCAAT
>JBLHMH010000079.1:0-14991 GCA_047621785.1 Polaribacter sp.
TGATGAGGTAGTATGAAAATGATAAATAAAAGGAATCCTGACTATTAAAAACAAGCTAGCATTGTATGTTGACATAACCTTAAGGCAGCTTAATACTCAAAGCTGTCATTCAAGGACTAGGCAAAAGGCAAGACCTGTCACTATTAACTCCGTTTTTTGTTGTATAACAAGCTGTTCTGCATCCAGTCGGGTTGGGACGTGTCGATGAATTTGATTTTTTGAGAATGAGGGTTTTATGCAGTATTCGATAAAGGGCTTTAAGGACAAGGCAGTTGAGAAAACTGGCCTCACAGATTTTGGCTCAGATTATTATGAAGAATCATTAGGTTGCTGGATTGAAGATTTAGAAGACGGTCGCTTAAGCGATACCGGAAAATCATTTCTAACAGGGCAAATGATTGCTGACTTAAGCCGGCGCCTTAGAGTATTAGACTATTTAAAGAAAAACCCCGAAATCAATGATGTGGTCATTCCACCTATCCTCTATATCAGTGGTCTAGAACGCACAGGGACAACTTTTCTACATAACCTCCTGACGCTAGATCAAAATGCCCGTGCTTTTTTACGATGGGAGCTAATGATGCCTGTTCCAGCACCTGAAGCACAAACGTATCTAACAGACCCCCGCATCCAAGCAACTCAGAGCGCTGTGGATCGCTTACGAGGCACCAAGCTTGAGCAGATGCATTGGATAGAGGCTAATGATCCAGAGGAGTGTTATTGGTCTCTATTGAATGGCTTTGGCGTGCTAGGGGGTTCGGTGCACAGTATCATGCCGCGTTTTATATCAACAGTAACAAGTGAGACCATTGAGCGCGCTTTGCGCGAGTACAGGCAAGTAGTCAAGATTCTACTGTGGAAAAACCCTCTGCCTAAAGATGGGTATCTGGTACTGAAGGCACCTCAGTTTTGCGCCTTTTTACCAGAGCTTGCTAAAGTGCTACCTGAAAGCAAAGTTGTGCTTATGCACCGTGCCCCATATCGAGCAATAGTGTCAGTTTGTAATTTGGTAACTCACATTGTCGAACCCTTTATGCCCGCCAAAGAAATTAATAAAACCATGTCCACCGTAGCTGAGGTATTTTTGGCGCGGGCAGCTAATGGGCTTAAGAGCATGCTTTCTTTTGACAAATCAGATGCGACTGTAGCGAATGTGGCTTACCCTAAGCTGGTGTCAAATCCAGTGGAGGTTGTTAGAGATATCTACCGTACACATGAAATTGAAATACCAGCAGAATTAGATGCCAAGATTGAGTCATATATTCTCGATCAGAAAGCGGGAAAAAGAGCTAAACCACCCTCGAACTATTCAGATTTTGGCATTGATGCTGACATCTTACACTCTAAACCTACTACTGCTGCTTACTGCAAACACTTCGGAGTCGAAGTTGAAATCACACGGGAAACAGGGGCATAAATTTTGAATGACTGTTTTGGGCAACTTTGACCGATGTTCACTGAGACAACCAAATGAGTATTCAATAGTCATTTCGGCTATTACGTGCCGATGATTAAGTTTATATACTATGAATAACGAACATGGAAAAAGTAGAGATGTAACAAAGAAAGATATTGCTTTATCAATAATCATCATAGTCTTGTTATTCGTGCCGATCGCCTTACTGATGTTGTATCCAGCTCATCATTTAGTTGAAAAATACCTAGGCGAAGGAAGAATTCTTATTGTATGGATTTTATTCGTATTATTTTTGTATCTACGCAAGCTAGTTTTGAATCATATTTTCAATGTTGAAGATTAAGTGAGATTAGAAATAAGTGGGGTTATGGTTGAACCCCCTTACTTGTTCGTTTAGCTAGGGGGCAGTAGAATACTCATAACAGCCTCTCAATGCCCATTTAAGTCGGGAGAACTTGTAAGAGAAATGGATAAGAAAAAGCTAGGTCGCAAAACAATAATCCGAATTTTCGGCTGCCTCATGTTAGTTATGGGCGTATTAGTCATTGTTCAAAGTTACATACTTAGAAATTCATTATCAAAAATGAATCAAGCTGTTATTGAAAGCCTGACGCTTTCAATAACAGGGGATGCATCTCACCTTGTCGTCCTAAAAAAAATTGAACACTATTATAAAAACACTAATAAGGGGCCTGAATTTTTAGCAAGAGTAATTGAGGTTCAAAAAAACACAATATCATCACACTTACAAACCTCAAGCACTCCAGCGATAGCGATACCCGACTTAGAGAATAGTCTAAAATGTGAACCTAAGTTTTGTAAGACAAGGGCTTCTAATAAGAGGGCGAAGAGTACTGCGCACTAAAAAAGAGAATACACTCTGCAGGATGCCTTAGAGCCTGTGGCTTGCTTTTTACCAGAGGCCCTACCATACTCAATTGGGACACTGGATGTTCATGTAAACATATATCCCGACTGTCCGACTGTGTAGCGGTTAAATTATCGAACGTTTATAAAGGAAAGTTAAATTGGAATTAGCAGTAAATGAACTTCCACGTTACAAAAGGTGGCCGTTCAAATTTTTTAATAAAGGACTATACCCTGGTATCTATAGTGTACTTGCTCTTGGTTACATTGGGATCCCCACTAATATTCAAGAGATGGTTAGACATCAATTGCCTATTGAATGGCGAACGTGGGCATTAAACTTTGGGGATTTAGAGCAGTGGTTTACTGCTTTGTTTATCACAGCATTCATTGGCGCTATTTGGGGCGGGATTGGGAGTCAGTTAACATCCTCTTTTCTAAATAAAATTTATCGGAGAGTGAAAGAAGAAAATGAGCAGTTAAAAGAGAAAAATAGTAGTACAGCTATTAATTGTTATGAATTGTTTAGCCATTATATTTACAACAATTATTTTGCAAAATTTGGTTTAACCTCGAATGAAAGGTTAAGTTTATATAAATTAGATATGGATTTATTTTTATGTGTAGGGCGGTATTCAGAAAACGAACTATACAGACAAAAACCTAATAGATTATATCCACGCAATGTAGGGTGTATTGAAACAGTTTGGAAAACCGGTAAGGTAGAACACGTTATTCCTTTTGATTCAGAAACTGATTTTGATAAGTGGAAAAAGTACAATATTGAAAACTACCGATTTGAAGACTCAGTACTAAACAATATGAAAATGAGAAGCCGTGCTTTTCTTGGATTCAGGATTCAAAATTTGCAAAAGCAAACTATTGCGGTATTAATTTTTGAATCCACCCAAGCTAGCGGGTTAAAATTCTCAAAAATAAATACAGCAATGACTCAAAGAGAATTACAAAATATTTGTCATCTTTTAGAGTCTTTGAATAGTCATATGCCAAGCTTACAGACAGCGTCTATGGAGGGTTTCTAATGGAAAGCGTAATTCTAAATGTCATTAAGTATATTTTATCTGCTTATCCTTATAAGGATGAGCTTTCAGCATCAAGGTTAACCAAAATGCTATATTTAACTGATTGGAAAAATGCTATAGAGCACGATTCTCAGTTAAGTCAAACTGTATGGCACTTTAATCATTATGGTCCATATGTTGATGACTTTGTTGATATGGCTCGTAAAGATAAAGGTATTAATGTAGTCAATACTAAAACTATGTTTGGTGGTAATAAGCAATTATTTAAATTGTCAGATAAAAATTCTGGAAAAATAGATTTATCTGATGAATTGAAAGTAATTGTAGATTTCGTAATAAACGCTACGAAAGATAAAAACTATGATGATTTTATTAAGCTTGTCTATTCTACGTACCCTGTTATTTCAAGTAGTAAATATAGTAACCTTGATCTAGTTTCTAAAGCTAGAGAATACAAAAGTCAGTTAAATGCAAGGTAATGCTAACAAGTTGCTAAACGGAAAAATAACAGTTGGCCATCGCTTCGCGATTATAGCCAACCATTATTTTCCGCTTAGCAAGGCGTTAGTCACGAATCTGACTGGCCGTTTAGGGCAACTTAGAGCCAGTCGCCCACCCTTAAGGTAGGATAATTTACCAATTCCCTGTCTACCCCTATTGGGCTAAAAGTAAAACTCGTCAACCAGCCATTGAGATATCCACCAAATATGCCCAAAAGCATCAACAACCGGCCCTACCTATCATCATACGGCATGTCCATTACTTCCATCTCCAAAGTTGCGCCGGCGACTGTTGCCTTCGGCATTGATGCATACGCATCATAAGTTCTATTAGATTTCGAATCGACATTTTGAGGTGATGATTACAGTTAGGTTTGAATTAGACTGTCATTGTAAGGATTCGAAAATCAGTAACTAGCAGCATTCACAACTTCAAGTCTGAGCAAGGCAGCACCCAATAAACGGGGGATTATTATGTTTCAATCGCTTGTTTTTATTAGAGGGCTCAGAGCGAGATACCCACACGCCCTTGGAGCCATATCCTTTCTGATTGCTGTTGATTAATCCTTATACAAAACCTGAATAAGATGGTATCCGAATTTAGTTTTAATCGGCCCTAAGAATGGTTTGTCTTCACTGCCGCTTGCGAACACAGCCTGATCGAATTGCTTGACCATTTGGCCCTTTTCGAACTCACCCAAGTCACCCCCTTTTTTAGCCGAAGGGCAAGTTGAGTGACGCTTCGCCAATTGCGCAAAGTTCGCACCCTTGACTAGCTTTGCCTTAATCGACTGAGCCTCACTCTCGGAGCGAACTAAGATGTGCGATGCACTTGCGAGCCTAGGCATGATTAACCTTAGTCCTAGTCAGCACTGAGTTTAGACACATCTAAGCGCACATCCGAACTAGTCTACCTGGCCGAGAAGCCAATACTTGATCATTGTCGATTACTTGCTCACCGCTGACAAATGTCGCCCGATAACCGGTGACCGATTGCAACAACCGCTGCCCCCCCGCTGGCAAATCTTGAATCATACTAGGCACCCCGAGGGACAGCTGCTTATGATCGATCACATTGATATCAGCTTTCATACCAACTTGTAAACGACCGCGATCACCTAGCCCAAGATAATCTGCTCCATCGGCGGTAAGCATTTGAACCGCTCGCTCTAAGGCGATTCCGGGTTTACCTTTGTCGAGCCGATCACGTGCCCAGTAAGACAATAGGTAAGTCGGAAAGCTGGCATCACAAATGGTACCAACATGCGCGCCACCATCGGATAGACCCGGTAGTGCTTGCGGGTGCTGTAGCATGGTGTAGACAGCGTCATAATTCATCTCTGTGTAGTTATACACTGGGAAGTAAATCAAAGCGTGGCCATCTTGTTGCAACATAATGTCATAGGCCTTTTCCCATACGCTTAAACCATCACGTCTTGCCTTGCCGGCGATAGACGTATCGTTACTTTGCTCATAATCGACCACACCTTGATTGTCGAGTTTGAACATTTTTTCTGCCAGTTCAGGGAATTGGCTAATCATAATATCGACTAGCGGCGGAACAAAAGAACCAGGGCCGGCCAATTGCACGGGCGATTCACTGAGCATTTTTTGTTTATAAGCGGGGTCGCGCATAATGGCTACGCGCTCTGCCAATGATTTGTCGCGAATAGCGATATAACTTGGGAATGCCATCAGAGGATGAAAAGTACAATTCAGACCATTAAACACTCCGATGGCACGGGGGGCGACTTGCAACTTTATATCCAAACCGTCTGCGTTTAATGCTTCGCTGCGCGCAATAATTTTACGCCAATCGTCTGGCGCGAAGTCACGCTGCATTAACGACATAGATCCTGGGCGTCCGCCGCTGGCGCGAAAGTACGCTTCCATCAAATCGAACTCGTGATCAAAGTTATCTTCGGGGCGCACCATGTCAAAGTCGTTGACGGCTTGCAGCACACCGTAATCTAAGCCCTGAAACGCTTTAGCAATGCCCACTAGCTCTTCCTTACTGGCCTCGCTACTGGGCGTCCAGTCGCCATCTGCGGTTTTATGTGCATCGCTACGCCCGGTAGAAAAACCGACAGCGCCTGCCTCCATTGCTTCACGAACGATAGACTGCATCTTGGCAATGTCTTCATCATTCGCCGCCTGATCAAACATCGCCCGCTCACCCATCGCGTAAACGCGCACCGGGTCGTGTGGTACTAAAACGGCAAAATCGATGGTATGCGGACGTTTATCAATGGCGTCCATGTATTCTGGGAAGGTCTCCCATTCCCACTGAATACCTTCGTGTAAGGCTGTGCCCGGAATGTCTTCGACGCCTTCCATCAATTTAATCAGGTCGTCTCGGTCTGCTTCACGGCAGGGCGCAAAACCAACCCCACAATTGCCAAGAACAACCGTTGTTACACCGTGGTTAACTGACGGCTTTAGTTCTTCGTCCCAAGTGATTTGCCCATCGTAATGAGTGTGCACATCGACAAAGCCTGGGGTGACAATCGCGCCTTGAGCATCGACTGTCTTAGCACTTTGTTCGGCACACTCACCAATGTCGACGATGACACCGTTAGTCACCGCCACATTGGCTGAATAGGCTTGCGAACCACTACCATCGTAGATCAGACCGTCAATTATTTTTAAATCGTACATAGCTTTGTTAGCACCCTCATTTTACTATTTTTGTATGTTTATTCTTTTAGCTTATAGCCAGTTTTGAACATCCAGAACACGATACCCAGACACATGACCAAAAACACCATTATCATCATGAAGCTGGTCATTACATTCACATCAGAAACCTCGAAGAAACTCCATCGAAATCCGCTCACCAGATACACCACCGGATTAAATAGAGTCACAGTTTGCCAAAAAGGCGGCAGCATGCTAATCGAATAAAAGCTTCCGCCCAAAAAAACCAAGGGAGTAATCACTAAAATTGGGATTATTTGTAATTTTTCAAAGCTGTCAGCCCAAACCCCGATAATAAAACCGAACAAGCTAAACGAAACACAGGTTAACACTAAGAAAGTTAACATCCAGAAGGGGTGTGCAATTCGCAATTCAACAAAGGCATTGGCGGTAATCAAGATAATTATGCCAATAATAAAAGATTTGGTCGCTGCCGCACCAACGTAGCCGATAAGTGCTTCAAAAAACGATATAGGCGCAGCTAAAATTTCAAAAATGGTGCCGCTAAACTTCGGAAAGAAGATCCCAAAAGAAGCGTTCGAAATACTTTGTGTCAGGAGTGACAGCATGGTCAAGCCTGGCACAATAAACAAGCCATAACTTACCCCGTCAATAGTGGGAATACGCGAACCAATCGCCGATCCAAATACAATGAAATACAAGGCCGTTGAAATAACTGGCGAGGCGATTGTTTGAAATAAGGTGTTATATGCTCGGCGCATTTCAGACACATAGATAACACTGATTGCTCGGGTATTCATCTAATTATCCGCCTTTAGTAAGTCAACAAAAATATCTTCTAGCGAACTCTGAACGGTTTTTATGTCCTTCAATAGCAGCCCTTCTTCACTAATGCGTTGCAGAAGCTTGGTAATACCGGTCGCCTCGGCTTCAGTATCATATGTATAGGCAAGCGCGGCGCCGCCATCCAGAAGCTCCAAGTTGTATTCCGCTAGAGCGCTTGGTAACACCGATACTGGCTCACGCAACTCAACAATCAATTGTTTCTTACCGAGTTTTTGCATTAGCTCTACTTTGTCTTCAACCAACAAAATTTTACCATCTGTAATAACCGCTATCCGGTCGGCTATCTCTTCGGCTTCTTCGATATAATGTGTGGTCAAAATAATAGTTACCCCAGATTCACGGAGGCGGTTGACTAAACCCCACATGTCTTTTCGCAGCTCTACATCAACACCAGCTGTTGGCTCATCAAGAAATAGAATTCTGGGTTCATGCGACAAGGCTTTGGCGATTAATACACGACGTTTCATGCCCCCTGATAACATTCGTAGCTGGTCGTCTTTTTTATCCCACAACGATAAGTCCTTTAATACTTTTTCGATATAGGCTGGATTTTTGCTGCCCCCATAGAGCCCTCGACTAAAGGACACGGTATTCCAGACTGTTTCGAAAGCGCCAATGTTCATTTCTTGGGGGACCAGGCCAATTAATTCTCTAGCCTGACGGAACGCGGTTACATTGTCATGACCGTCAACGGTAATGGACCCTGAACTCGCGGACACGACGCCAGCGATAGCTGAAATCAAAGTTGTCTTGCCGGCTCCATTGGGCCCGAGTAAAGCAAGAATCTCTCCCCGCCTTATCTCCAGATTTATGTTATCTAAAGCCTGAAAGCTATTGTCGTAAATTTTTGACAGTTGTTTAATTGATATGATCGATTGCATGCCCTAATGCTACTCCAAAACAGCTTTTGAGTATGTATTTCTAGAAAATTCCAATCGCGAATACTAGTAATGGCTTAAATACGACAAATATTAATATTTAGACATGCAGGAAAGGATTCTAGCGCCGGATACGTTCTAATTGTATTAAATTTTAAAACCTTGAGAGGTTTAAGAGATGTCAACACAACACCGAAACTCATTACTTAATAAGCTTTCTACGGCAGTCAATGCCGTTTCTCTTACCGCGCTGCTATTAAGTTTAGGCGCATGCGCAGCAACTGGGAAATCCAGGCACGGGCAAACTAAACCGCCATTAGAAATAAGTTACGCGCCTGCCATAGACGTATCCTACCAAGAGGTAGCGGATAGACTTAAACAACATATTGGAGTCAAGGTTCGCTGGGGAGGCCAGGTTATCGGCAGCGAGAATGTTGATAAACTGACCAGGCTCACAGTCATCGCCTACCCTCTCAATGCGCAAGGAAGGCCCGACCGCAAAGTAATTGACGACGTTAAAGCAGATCGATTTATTGTTGAAACGTATAACATAGGTGTCAGCAAGGAAGGCCACTTTGTGACAGTCTACGGCCCAATTACAGGCGAAGAAGTATTGACCAACGGAACACTTAAGAAAGTCGTCCCGGTGGTTAGCGCAATCGAATCTAAGGAATGGAGTGACTCTGATCGCAGGTACATTGCACGAACAGGTCGCCGCCTTCCATATAATGGCCTTGGCTATGGGTATAGTTTTGGTTTCGGACGCGGGTTTTACGCAAACTCTTACTCTGGTTTCTATAGCTCTTATCCATACGGATATTATAGTGGCAGTCATTTTAGCCGCGGATTGCGAATTAGTCGACGCGGACGTCACTAATACATATCCAAGCATGGTTTAACATAAGTCTATTAGATCAGATTGTTTAGTCGGGGTTTCTGCGTATTCGCTCCTAATGCCTAGCGGGTGGTTGCAACCCCAGATTAATATTGTAGTTATTGGCATAGAGCCATAGTTAACACTGCCAGCGTTCAAGTAAGCGAATACTATAAATAGAGATGACAAGCTCTGGTGGTGCGCTCCTAAGGCTTAGTTATTGCTGACTATCATAGAAACAAACTCTTTATCTAGAGTCCTCGGGTGCGCGGCCATGTTCGATTTGCTACTATGTGATGTGTTCGATGATTCACCTCGTCCTAAGAATAAAATTAGATAACTCGTGACTAGCCATATGTCCCACACCATTGAAATAAAAGAGCAGTTTCACAGCCGACGTAGTGCGGAAGATGTTTTTGAATACATTACTGACTTCTCCAGGATAACCGAGTGGGATCACTCGATCATCAGCTCAAAGAAAATAACCGATGGCGCGATTAGCAATGGGAGCCAGTTTGATTTAATGTTTGCGATGGGTCCACGAAAATCGCAGATTGTTTATGAAATTACTGAGTTTCACTATCCAAGCCGTGCTGTCCTTAGAGGAACTAGCGATAATTTTGTGGCAGTGGATACACTTTCTATAGAGGACAAGGAAAACGGTTGCGATGTAACTTGGCAGACCCAAATTAATTTCACGGGCTCCTCTGCAAAAATCGTTAAATTATTGGAGCGTAGAATTAAAGCAGGCGCAATTAAAACGATTCGTGATTTGGCAATCGCCTTAGACGATAATTTTGACGCGCCCGTGTCATCAAGCTTGAGAACTCTCGCTGATAAAGCAATTCTGCCAGGCGTGTTGTCTTTTACAAAATATGGGTTTGAACAAGCGAAAAAAAAATGGCACCCGGTCACCGCAAGCATTAAAGCTAAACATGTACTTATAACAGGTGCAACCTCTGGCCTAGGTCTTGCGACTGCAACTCAATTAGCACATCTCGGTGCTTACCTTACTTTGGTAGCCCGTAACCAGAAAAAAGCCAACGAAGTCGCAAAGAAAATCACTAAGCTTACTGGCAATCACAATATCAAAATTGAGGTTGCTGACCTTAGTGAAATAAAGCAGGTCAGTGATTTAGCCGATCGACTGCTTAAGAAGGGCCAGCGTATTGATATTTTGATTAATAATGCTGGGGCCTTACTGAATCCACGCCAGGAGTCGAACGACGGATTGGAGAAAAGCTTTGTGTTGCTGTTACTTGGTCCATTTTTGATGACTGAGAAAATATTGCCGCTACTGGCAAAAAGCCGCGCTGCACGCATTATTAACGTGTCATCGGGAGGTATGTATACAAAACGCATATCGCTCTCAAACTTACAAAACACCAAAGGCAAATATTCGGGTAGTGAGGCATACGCTCGAGCAAAACGCGGTTTAGTGATAATTGGTGAACAATGGGCGGAGCGATGGGCGAAACACGGCATTACAGTACACAACATGCATCCCGGCTGGGCATTGACACCTGGTGTTCAGACAAGCATCCCAGAATTTGCACGACGCACTAAGCCCTTTTTACGAACCCCTGAACAGGGCGCCGATACGATCATTTGGTTAGCCACTGCAAGCGAAGTCGCTAAAACCTCTGGCTTGTTCTGGCTAGACAGATTCCCACACTCCACCCACTTGACGAATAAGACCAAAGAAAAGCCCGAGCACCGGCTAGAATTGCGCAAAGCCTTAAAAAGTTTTACGAGAACCTTCACTGACTGAAAACGCGTCGGGGCTTAGGCTTGGACCCAGTTTTCACTGAGGTCAGATGCTAATTTCAGTCTTGCAATTCTGCTAAAATAAGCTGAATGCTTTTTTTAGAAGCTATTTCTAACTGCTCTTCCAGAATAGTATGCAGTGTATCGATTGTGGTCATCGGGTTTGCCAATACAACCCGAAATACGGATACCGCTTGTCGATGATATTGATGCTGAGTGAAGCGCGTCCGCGACACGAATGTCTTACCAGCGGCCCTTTGTAACTTTTGCATAAGCTGGGTTACTCTATCCAACACCTCGTTTATCTCAATCTCTTGTTGTTTGCTAGCATTGCGTAACCTTACTTGTACCGCTTCTGGTACATAGCGATAGTTTAAGATATTCAACTCGGGTTCTGCCATCAATTCAAAATCCTGATGAGCCTCCAACATCTCAGCAAAATGCTGGGTTTTTTCGACGTTTTGATCAATGATGATTTCATAACCCTTACGGCCTATGATATTGAACGCAGCATGTACCAACATTGCCATGCCCGGCCTGGAACCCTCTAAGGAGTACTGACCGAGATCTTTAGATCCGTCTCGCAGAATATACTCAGCGTGATGCTCTACCGCACCCAAAGTGGTTGGATTTTTAAACACCACCATGCCTGCGCCCATAGGAACATACAATTGTTTGTGTGCATCAATAGTGACCGAATCCGCTAGCTCAATTCCTTTCAATTTATGTTTATGTGTGTTCGACATTAAAGTCGGGCCACCCCATGCAGCATCAACGTGAAAGTGGGTTTGATACTCCTGCGCAATCGCGGCCATCTCTTCGAGTGGATCAACATTCCCAGTTTCGGTCGCACCTGCTATTCCAATAATCGAGATAATGCCAATTTTCTGCTCGGCAAGTTGCTGGCACTTTGCACGCAATAAGTCAGTATTGATTTTGTTCTGCTGGTCAGTTTCAATGGCAATCACGTTTTCTCGGCCAATACCTAATACATCGGCTGCTTTGCCTAAGGAATAATGTCCTCGTTCAGATACCAATACCGCTAGACCCTTCAGCCCGTGGTGAATAACAGATCTGACCAAACCTTCTTTCGCAAGACCTTTAAAGGTTTCCGTCGCTGGGAACATTTGATTACGCGCAACCCACAACGCGGTTATATTAGCCGTCGTTCCGCCAGAGCAAAATGAGCCTAGAGCGCGTCGGCTATTGTGTAAGTTTTCTTTGTAGAAATGGTCATCGCGAGAATAGACCATGCCATGCACCATCCCCAGAACTTGGCGCTCTAACGGTGTAAAAGCTTTAGACGTTTCAATCTTAACTAGATTCTGATTCAGCGCCAACATAATTCGCGATAGCGGCAACATGAAATAAGGGAGAGGCGTGGCCATGTGGCCTATAAATCCCGGCGCGGCGGTATGCACTGAATGTGCGACCAATTTGGTCATCACAAATTCGGTGTAATCAGAAACGAATTGAGGAACTTCAGGGATAGAGGCTTGACTAAAATCCTCTTCGATTGCAGTCAACGACTTCTCGCGAGCGACGATACGGTCGGTTAAGAAACCCATCAAATTATCAGATATTTCACGATCAATCGCGCCTAAAGTCGAGTTTGGCGCTTCAGGTACCGTGAAAATACGATACAAGTTCTCAAGACTAGCGGTAGCCAGAGCATGAGGGTGACTGCTTCGATTTAATTTGTTAGTACTACTTTTCAAAATATGTGATTAAGTCTTTTGCGATCAATGGGTTGAATACTGACGAATCTTAATGTCAGCCAATTAGAGTACTAATTTGAACAGCCGCTCATTATAGGGGCTGACAATGGTACTCACAAATGCCTTAGAAAAAGAATTCTAATCATTGAGTTATTACCCTAGCATAATAGGGTTAGAAATTGGCCACTTAAAACTTCCAACTTAACTCAGCGAATAGGGACCTAGGCTCTCCAGGGAAATAGCGTTCATTAGTAAACGAGGTGAAATCTGCACGTTCTGCATAGAGTTTATCGCTAACATTCAATAGTCGTAGCGCAGCAGACCACTGCTCATCTATTTGATACTGCCCACGCAGGTTTAATAAAGTATGCCCGGGATATTCCCGCTGGTTTTCTGGTTCAAGAAAATACTCAGATAAATGTTGCAGTTCTAACTCGGCAAAAAATTTGCTGCTCGGCCGCCAAGCCAAAAATAGGCTGCCAAGCAAATTTGGCGCGGTATCAACCTCGTTGCCACGAATATTACTTTCCCCTAATAGCAGATCGGAGGCGTATTCATGTTTCGCATAAGCACCCACCATGCGGCCAGACCATGCATCACTAAATTGGTGTTTGAATGCCAGTTCTAGGCCCCGCGAATCGATAATCTGCCCATCGACATTAAAAAAATCACTATCGCGAATTATTACATTGCGTTGCTCAATTTGATAAACAGTGATATCCAGTTGGCTTTTAGCATTACTCCAGGCTGAGCCAACTTCGAAATGAGTCGCCCGAACTTCGTCTAAGTCAGCAACCGTCTGACGACGCTGAAGCCGATACAGCTCAGTTGCTTGCGGCGCTCTATAAGAGTCCGCCACGGCCATATGCAAACGCCAGTTATCATTTACTTGGTATTGAAGTTCTAATTTGGGTGAGGCATGGGTGAAGCTGTCATCACGATCGGCTGGTCTACTATAACGACAACCTCCAAAACCGCACTGCGTACCATCATCACGAGTCCGACCATCTAAACCACGATTATCATAGTCGTATTCAATTCGCTCCAAGCGCAGGCCAGCAATAATATCTAATCGTTCTAGTGGCTGCCAATGCAGATGTCCAAAAACACCGAGTTGCAGAGCATCAACCTGATAATCGTAATGCGTACCAGACGGAATCGTAGCACGCAAAAACGCCGAGCCTTGAGTCGCCAAATCTTGTGTTTGTAATAGCTCGCCATCGGCAACTTCGCCATCAAAGCCAACACTCCATTCAAAGGTATCAGACACTTCGGTGGTTATACTACTCTGCCAACCAATACCGGATTGCTTGTTCTGCTCTAAGGGATCTCCAGGCAAAAAATGCTGCAAGAAATCCATATCAGTAAGTCGGATATAGGGGGTTATCTTCAGCTTCGTTTTGGCGCTAAGCTGTTTTTTAAAGGACGCCCAGGCTCGTAATGAGTCAGTTTTTCTAAATGCTTCTGGATCCAGGTTTTGCTCTCGCAAATCTGAGTCACGATAACTGTCCAGACCGACAATAAAGCCTGCGGTTTGTTGATCAAGACGAGTAATGGTAGCGCCAAGATCAACTTGCCAATCACCCACGGCGCTCGCATGCCGCCAACTAAGCTTGTGTTGTTGATACCCTGATTCATCGCGAAAACCGCCGTCATCAGCCGCAGTCAGATAGAAGCCTCCATGGCTCGCAAGAGCATCGCCATAGCCTACTGCGGCCTTGACTCGACGGTATTGGTTTGCGCCCAATTCTAATGCAACTCGATTCTCCACCACACTTGGCAAGTTGACGTTGATACTCCCCAGTAGGGCGTTGGACCCATAAAAAGCAGTGTTCGAACCTCGCACTACTTCAATGCTGCCTGCTTGCTCAAAATGCGTATCAAATAACTCATTTATGTTGCAAAAGCCAGCGCCACGAACGGCGATTCCGTCTTCTAATACGAGCACGTTACCACAGGCTCCAGCGCCGGTTAAGACTGCAGATCTGATTGACGGCAAAGACTCTTGCCCGTTACCGCGTTGATAGCTTACTCCAGGCACTTGGCTGAGCGCTTGTTGGATATGCGTGGCCGAAATTACTTGCAAGTCGTCTCTGCCCAATACGAATATATTCGCTGGCAGCTCGCTAAGCGGCCTTTCACTGCGAGTTCCGATAACGGCAAGCTCTTCGATGGAATCATCTAGTTCAGGGGTATCGGGAGCGGCATAAAGGGCTACAGAATAACCAAGCAACAAATTCAGCGCAGCTATCTTTAGCGATGTTGGTAAGATTCGAGTTGGATAATCAAAGGCCACAAGATTCATTGGATTTTACTAAAGGGTTTAAAGATAGAAAATTTAACCGCGCGCAATGAAGCGCGGCCGGTGGATTATGCTAAGAACAGAGTTATCGACGACAAAACATTAGCGCTCAATTTGGCCT
>JBLHMH010000080.1:0-14895 GCA_047621785.1 Polaribacter sp.
GGCCATGTCATCCTCATTAGTGATGCCCTTGCTGGCCTGGTCGACCAGGGCGGAGAGTTCTTTCTTATTCATAGTATCTACCTTAACAGTTGAGTTAAGCAGATACACAGTTCAAATTACAGTCTCTGTGACAACAACCTAATGACTGACTAACAAATCATCATTGCTCCTATCTGGAGCCTGGACCTTTAAAGAGGCCCAGGCTTTATTTATAGTCGAGCACCTCAAAGCTTGGGTTAATTTAGTCCTTTATCTTAGTTTACTGAGAGCCTACAATTCTATTCAACAATAATATGAATACATTGTTAGCTTTAATTTTAGCCGCCAATACCTACTAATCTCTGATACAAATCATCTCTCATAATATGAAAAATTGCATAACTTGCCTTATTTTCCTACCCGCTCTTGCCCTTGCTGCTTCAGCTAATGCGGCACATCATGAATCCGATGCTAGCGTTGAAGCCCGGTCCTTAGCACAAAACTCGATTATTATGGATGGCCACGTTGATGTGCCGTACCGCCTGCATAAAGGCTGGGTAAATGTAACTGAGGCTACGGCGAAGGGAGATTTTGATTACATTAGAGCAAAGAAAGGCGGTTTGAACGGCCCCTTTATGTCGATTTATATTCCTGCAAAACTAGATGATTCCGATGAATCAACTCAGCTAGCTCATCAACTTATTGACAACGTCGAAGCTATTGTCGGCCGAGCGCCCGACAAATTTGCAATAGCTGTGTCTGCAGATGATATCGAGGCACAGTTTAAAAAAGGGCTTATTTCATTGCCGATGGGAATGGAAAACGGTTCGCCTATTCAAGGGAATCTAAAAAATCTCGAGGTGTTTCATAAACGAGGTATTCGCTACATTACTTTGACGCATGCCAAAAGCAATCATATTTCAGACTCTTCGTATGACGAAAATAATCAATGGGACGGACTCAGCCCGTTCGGTGAAAAGGTCGTTAGTGAAATGAATCGACTTGGCATCATGGTTGATATATCACATGTCTCAGATGCAGCTTTCTATGACGCTGTCAAAATAAGCAAGGCTCCTATGATTGCCTCACATTCGTCACTGCGAAGCTTTACCCCAAATTTCGAACGCAATATGGACGACGCGATGGTAAAGGCCTTAGCAGAAGGTGGCGGCGTTATTATGATTAATTTCGGTTCAACTTTTTTGAGTGCACAAGCAAGAGCCTGGGCCGATCAGCAAAGCAGAGAACGCGCCGTTGTGGTTGAGAAAAATGGCGAAGACAGTGACGTAGTAAAAGGTTTTAGTGATGCGTTTCGCGCTAACAACCCACTGCCCTATGCCGACGTAGCTACAGTAGTCGATCATATTGATCATGCCGTCAAGCTTGTCGGAATCGACCATGTAGGCTTAGGTTCGGATTACGACGGTGTAGGCGACTCCTTGCCGACCGGTCTCAAAGACGTGGCAGCTTACCCGAACTTAATACAAGGTTTACTTGACCGTAAATACAGCAACGGCGATATCAAGAAAATCCTAGGTAGCAATACTCTGCGGGTATGGCGCGAAGTTGAAGCGGCAGCTGACTAAATTTGGACAGGGCTGTCTATTCACTCATTCGACTAGATAGTCGGGCGCAATAAAATCAGGCTTCACTGCATAGTCATAGCTTTGGTAGTCCGATAGATCGGGTTTGCCTGCTTGTTCCCAAGCTGTTAGCCAAAGCTGTGACAAAACCGCGGCGCCAATGGCTAGGCGCTCAGTAATGAAGCCATGAAACAAGCCAGCTACGTCCTGCGGTCGCGCTCGAATCGCAGACTTTTTAGCGTCGCTGCTCGCCTCTATTAGAGAGTAATCATTATCCAATTTGGTTAGTCGTTCTAGATTGTTCTGGCTGTTAACCACCAGAGAAAAGATCAGCAGTCGCGGATCTGACAATATTGTTGCGCGCTGCTGCTTATTCATCTCCTTCAGCACCGTTGCCTTTAGCAGGCTTGGCTGCAGCATAGCCTTAGTCTGCGCGATCAGGCCCAACGGCAATACTCCAACAACATCACTTTCAAAATAGGCATGCAGCCCGGTATTGCCAGTAAGCTGGCCATTATAATTCGCGGTGGCGTGATGCGGATTCGCCAGATCACCCACAAAGTGACTCATCAACCCAGCGTATAGCAGGGCTTGGTTAATGGCTTCTACTCGCGCATCGTAAGATTCGCTAGCGCCCGCCTTTAGCAGGCTTTTAGTCATCAATCCCTGTAATTGCAGTACTCGCCATGGCGCAGTCCCAACACTGGACGGGGCTTCGATACCTTTAGCCCTAGCGGCCTTTGCGTAATCAGCATAATCAAAATCGATATCATCAATACTTTTGACTGATTGGTAGACTCGTTCCAAGTTAATAAAATGAGTAGGGTAGTTTAAATCACGATCCTGCTGGCTCATGTATTTCGCACGCCAAACGATGTCAGGCGTATTTGAAAGATGCGATAACATGTGATCGCGCTTCGTAAAGGGTTTAATCAAACTCAAGTTTCCATCGCTCAGTACGCTTAAATTTTGTACTGCCACACGAGTTACGATATCGTGACCACGTTCGCCCCAGGAGAAAGCTGAGCTAGAAAAAATAGTAACAAAAAAAACTGTCAGTCCAGCTACTGATTTTTTTAAACGTGACTTAAATATATTAGTGATGCTTGGCTTCATAGTAGATGTAGTAGAGGTTTGGAAAACGATGAATGTTGCAGATCGGCAGATGAATACTAAACTATTGGTATATTACAGGGGTACGCATTTAGACAGTTTACAGGCATTTTTAACCGTTTATATCGCTCGACTATCTTCTAGATGAATTTCCACTGACTCAACAAGGAACAACTCACAGGCATGCGCGCCAATGTCCTCTCGGCTAAGCGAACTCGTCCATTGCCAGCCTTTATCTCCGTCGACTCTAACCAATTGACCGGTCAGTGTCACAACGCTGCCTTTGCGGATATTACTTATTACTCTCGCCAAACCGCGATCTTTGGGGATTATATGCATATTAGCGCTATGCGTTTGGATCTCCTGCTTTGGGATTGGAAACTCTCTAACCTGCCATCGGTACCATCTGTTTGACTGCGATATTTTAATCTTTTGCAAGACCGATTCATCAGACATATTCCCCCAACCTAGGGCAAAATCGACCGGCGATAGGTCGGCCTCGCGACCAAAACGATAGTCCCGCCTTGAAAGAACCTTAGCCTTTATTTTAAAGTCTGCCAGAGGCGTTATTTTGTAACCCTCCATTTCGATCACACTATCTAGCCGAGGTGCAGATTGTTGAGGGGCTTGGGCAGCCATTACGCCTGGCCCATAGTCCAGCTCGCCCGGCTCACTGACTATGTTCCAGACCACAACGGCAATCAACAACACTAAAATGAATTTACGCATGAGCTCTAATTTAACGCAATTTGAAAAATGCGGCAATATCCTGAGTACGGCTTTGCCTTGACCTATAGTCACGGCGACGGTCGTCATCGCCTAGAAAGTTTTGGTGTATTGCTGAACTACCTTGCGTAGAGTCGGCAATCGAATTTTCCAAAATATTTAAGCGAATCCGGCTGATAGATTATAGAAACAAGCGCTTAGACAATATACATGAATCAACGCTTAGGGCTTTCTATTAAGGCTGTGCAATCTTAGCCATTCGAGCGAGTTGAATAAACTCAGACCGATAGCCAAAAGGATCTCTGCCTTTGTTGGCCAGAGCTACTTCTATCACTTTATCGTAGTTCAAGTCACCCACGTACTTTGAGTTACTCAGCAATTGAGCAAAACCTGCGACGGCGATTGAGAAATTGGCTTCAACAGTGGCCTTTGCGCTCACTTTACTATCATTCAAAATTGCTTGCTCGATGAGGTTCGATTTTGTGCCATTGGGTAGTTTATAACGCATTTTCAAGAAACCGTATTCATTGCCCGCATCAGCTGATTTTGGCTCACTACGGTTGGCCGCATAACGAGGTTCATCAATTGATTGAGACTTGGCATCGGCAGGCGTTATTTCATAGATTGCAGTCACCGTATGCCCTGCCCCAATGTCACCTGCATCAACATTGTCGTTATTAAAGTCTTCACGATTCAAAGCTCGAGTCTCATAGCCAACTAGACGGTATTCGCTGACCATCGCAGGATTGAATTCAACTTGAATTTTTACGTCTTTAGCAATCGGAAACAAAGTTGAAGTCGCTTCATCTACCAACACCTTCTTGGCTTCGCTTAGGGTGTCAATATACGCTGCAACACCATTCCCATTTTGAGCCAGTGTTTGCATCATATCGTCTTTATAATTATTTCGACCAAAACCCAGTACCGATAAAAAGATACCGCTGTCGCGTTTTCGCTCTACCAAAGTTTTCAAATCTTGGTTACTGCTTTGGCCAACATTAAAATCACCGTCAGTCGCGAGAATGATGCGGTTCACCCCTTGTTTATTAAAGTTTTGCTCGGCTAATTGATAAGCCAGCGAAATACCGGCGCCACCCGCAGTTGAACCGCCGGCATTAAGCCGTTGCAAGGCTTGCATGATCTTAGCCTTGTCTCGAACTTCGGTGGGCTCCAGCACAGTACCTGCAGCGCCCGCGTAAACCACGACACTAACTTTGTCACTGGGTTTTAGACTGTTCAACAATAAGCTGAGCGACTGTTTAACCAAGGGTAGCTTGTTAGCTGAATTCATCGAGCCTGACACATCCAGCAAAAACACAATATTGCTGTCCGGCGCTTGGTTTGCAGGAATGTCGTAACCTTTAATACCGATATGCACTAATTTACGATCTGCGTTCCAAGGAGAATCAAAGACACTTAAGGTCGGCTGGAATGCTTGCTTATTAGAATCGGGACCAGCGTAGTCATAATCAAAATAGTTAATCAGCTCTTCGGCACGAACTGCTTGTGGTTTGGGCCGACGACCAGATTGAAGTTGGTTTCTAACTAGGCTGTAGGATGCGGTATCAACATCAATTGAAAAAGTCGACACAGGCTGATCGCTGACTTGAAGAATTGAGTTAGTTGTATATTGTGTGTACTCTTCTGCGTCGTCTAAGCGAGCAGCTGGATTGGGTGGCTGGATGTCGATTGGTGACGAACTTGGCGCAATTACCGACCCTACAACAGACCCGGCGAAAGCTTCTTTTGACGGTCGAGTTTTTTCAAGTTTACTCCGAGCATCTTCTACTGATGCACTATGTGTTTGTAATTCAAAGAGCTTAGTCTTTTTATCAGCAGCAGGCTTGTCACCGGAGACAGTCGCCGCTTGACGTACTGAACTTTCAGCTTCAGCTACTCGCAACGCCCTACCCTCGGCAATAACTGGTTTACTCCCAGCAAGCGAATTCGAACCCATTAACCGATCTAGTTCGACTCTGTCGTTTTTGGCCGTTGCTGGTCGTGTTACAGGTGCAGAACTGGCAGCAATGGTCTGTAGATCACTGACTTGGAATTTCGTATCTCTACCACCGTGTGTAACAACTTCTTCTAGCAGCGAGACCTGAGGGCTGTCTTTATCAATTGGGGCGCGCGAAGCAGCTGTCGCTTTAACCAAATCTGCCGATTCTGACGCCACCGAGTCAACCAGATCATCGCGTTTAGTCTGGGTTTGCATAGTCGGCATTTGATACACCATCGAAACCGCAACAAAGGCGACCGCAGCAGTTCCAAATGCGGTATAGGCCGTTTTATTATTTAAAAAGTTCATCAGATGACTCCGTATTGATTTGCTTAGAACCGAAATCCATGAACCAGCATGGTTCATGTCTCGATTTAGCGACTGTGTATCAATAGGACGAGTCGAAGCTTGAGATCCTTGGGGGAATTCTTGTTTAAAACTGTTTCTAGCCAAATTAATGGCCTTTTGTTTTGCCTCTTTATCCGGTTCAGGCACTTTTTGATCAAAGGCCTTATCTAATAATTGGTCAATGTCTTTATCGTTCATACGAGACCTCCGGCTTGCTCAGCACTACTATTTGATCTTAACAGCGGTGTGCTAAATGAGTCTTTTAATAACTTGCGGGCTGCATGTACCCGCCAAGAAATGGTGCTTTCTTTTACGCCAAGGCGTTCAGCGGTTTGCCGATGATTTAGACCAGCGCCATACACTAAAACCAAGGTATCTCTAAGATCTTCTTGCAGCGATGCAATGTGTTCAAGTATCTGCTGAGCGTAGATTGTTCGACTGGATAGGTCTTCACTGCGCCCGGTATGCTCATCAAAATCATAATCCGACTCTTCGCGCACATTATATTGGCTAGGACTCTTATAAAAATCTTTTGCGCAATTAATCACTAAACGATATAGCCAAGTCGTGAAAGACGATTCGAAGTTAAATTGCTGAATCGATTTAGCCAATTTAATACAGACCAATTGGGTTATGTCTTGAGCATTGGCAGAATCTTGACACCATTGGTACGCAATGCTGTGAATCTGGTCGTAATAGAGCCCCAGCAACGTTTCAAACGCCTGGTCATCTCCCTTTTGGCACTGCTTGATCAGCACATCGTCAGTCATTCTATTGTCTTTATAGCCATTACTGTTTGCTCAAACTGAATTAGATTCATCCGTTTATTGAGGGCGTATATTGATAAGACGATATCACCCACAAAATCCTTGGTGAAAATCTAAAAATTCTTTACAAATCATCGAAACCTACAAAGTGCACTGGTAATTGTCCTAAGCTAATACTAAGCTGCCTGCTGTTATATCTCACTGCGGAAATCAATTAGGCCCTGATTTACTGTGCAATTGTGAGACGTTTTCTTTTTTGGGCCATCAAGACACGAGGATATTATGTCAGTAGCAAGAGTAACCGAAATCTCCGCATCATCAACTAAAAGCTTTGACGACGCAGTGCGCATAGGCGTTGAACGCGCCAGCAAAACTCTGAAAAACGTCAGTGGCGCTTGGGTCAAAGACCAACAAGTTTCGGTGCAAGACGGTAAAGTGTCGGAATATGTGGTCAAATTAAAAATCACCTTCGTTCTAGAATAATCCAATTCCCAACTAATCGAAAGTCGGCGCGCTGAGGGAGTGGTATGCCGGCTTTTTCTGGACCATCAAATTCTAGTTTCGCTCAGGACATTCTATGTTTCATAGTTTTGTAAGTGCAGTAAACGACGTACTTTGGGGAAGTGGGCAACTACTGATCTATATGCTTCTGTTAGCGGGAGTTTGGTTTAGCGTTCGCCTTGGCGCAATTCAAATTCGCCACTTTGGGCACATGTTTAGCCTATTGAAAACTAGCACCGTTTCGGATAAATCGGGGATTAGTTCCTTTCAAGCATTGTGTACCAGTTTGTCGGCACGTGTTGGTACTGGCAACCTTGCTGGCGTAGCGTTGGCGATATCCTTGGGTGGTGCCGGTGCAATATTTTGGATGTGGGTAATAGCCATATTAGGTAAGGCAACAGGTTTTGCAGAGAGCTTACTCGGCCAAGTCTATAAAGTGCGCGACAGCAACAATGAATTTAGAGGTGGGCCTGCATACTATATTCGCCAAGGGCTTAACAATCGTTGGATGGCGGTACTATTTTCGGTCTGTGTATTTGTTGGATACGGTTTTATATTTTGCGCTAACCAGGCCAACACCATCGTTGACGCATTAAATTATAAGTACAACTTCCCAACTCTGTATACCGGAATCGCGATTACGCTGTTCGCAGGAATCATTGTTTTAGGCGGATTGCGCGGCATTGCACGCTTCTCCGAATTGGTTGTGCCGTTTATGGGCATGATCTATGTGCTAGTGGCCGTCGGCATCACGGCAATGAATATCGACGCTGTGCCTAACATGCTGCATCAGATAGTTACCTCGGCGTTTGGCTTACAAGAAGCGGGCGCGGGCGCCTTTGGCGCTGCTATTAAAAACGGCATTCAACGTGGTTTATTTTCCAATGAAGCTGGCTCTGGTAGCGTGCCGCAAGCGGCAGCCAGTGCATCACCGCAACCTAAACACCCTGCAACTCAAGGCTATTTGCAAATGCTAGGCGTTTTTCTGGATACCATGATTCTGTGTACCTGTACCGCCGTTATTATTTTACTGGCGGACAATATTCAAACAGATAATATTGAGGGAATTCGTCTCACTCAAAATGCCATGGAGTTTCACCTTGGCAGTGCTGGTGGTCACTTTGTCTCAGTAGCGATCACCCTGTTTGCGTTTACCTCAATTGTGGCTAACTACTTCTATGCAGAGAGCAATCTACACTTTTTCAAACTTGATAATAAGGTTGGTCGCAGTGTATTCACAATTTCATTTCTGGCTATGATGCTATGGGGCTCCAGCGCTAACCTGCAGCAAATCTGGGCAGCAGCCGACATGGCCTTGGGCTTAATGACGGTCGTAAACGTAATCGCTATTGTGCTGCTAACACCCACCATTGTAGCGGTCAGTCAGGATTATCTGAAACGTCGAGAGAAAAACCTTCCTTTGGACTATAAGCCAGGTGATTGTCCAATTCAGGGGTCAAGCGAAAAGGGCATATGGTAAGCATAGCCCTGCATTTATTAACTAACCAAACCGTTATCTGGCGAGCTGCGCTATTTTAATATAAGCAATAAATTTTGCGCGTGCTCTGCAGCAGTTCTGCCCAAGCTAGTCAGGTAACCACCATCGCTTTGAGACACCAAACCTTTGTCAAATAGTCGGCGGGTCGCGGCCACCACTAAGGGGTCTGCCGAAGAATGGACCTTGATGCCTTCTTGGCTCGTATCAAGATTATAATGGGTTAAAATCTTCAGTTCTTCAATCAACTCAGGGGTATAGAGCATGTACTTTTCCTCAAATGGGTTTAGTCGAATTAATCGATTATATTATTTAATACTGGGTAACGAAAAAACATTCTGCTACGAAGTTTTTTGCCCATATATATCATAGCGATAAGAAATCATAAACTGAATTCCACATCGATAACGGTCTAATTTCATCCAAATAAGTGGTTATTCTCAGCGGCGAAAGTCAATGTTTTTAGATCGATCCGCATTTAATTTCCCACCAACTCTTTTAAGATGATGGTCCAGTGATCGAGGCCATCATAAAAGGCCTTGATCGGTAAACGTTCATTTAGGCCGTGTGCGTACATTTCGTCAGGATTCATAAACACACTGGACATTGCCCAGGTGGGTATTCCAGCAGAGCGGAAGTGCATTCCGTCAGTGCCGCCTGATTCCATGTAGGCAATTATTGGTAGATCGGGGTAGCGCGAATGTACGGCCTTGCTAACCGCCGCCATGACATCATCTCGCGGCTCTGAGATTGGGCTTTCAATGGGATCATCGAGGGTGACAAATTCTATCTCTTTGTTGTCTACGACTTTGCTTAAGCTCTGCTCTACGTCTGCAACTGAAACACCCGGAAAGATTCGGCAATTAACAGTAGCGGTCGCCGACTGAGGTAGCGCATTCTCGGCATGCCCACCGCGTAGCATGGTCGCTACGCAGGTGGTTCGAGTAGAACCAATATAGGACGACTCTATCATCAGCCGATCTGAAGCAGATTGATCTGTTGGATCATCAGCGAAACGAATCATTGCATCACCTAACTCACCACCCAATTGCTTGCCGGTAATTCTAAAAAAATTTCTGGTCATCTTGCTGGATCGAACTGGAAACTGATAACGTTCGATTTTACTCAAAGCCGATGCTAAATCGTAAATGGCATTGTCTGGCCGCGGACGAGAGCTATGCCCACCAGGGTTGCGTACGGTTAATTCAAACGTTGCGTAGGTTTTCTCAGCAGCCTGCATTGTATAGGCAACCGCTTTTCCATCACTACGTAGGTCACCACCACCTGCATCAGAATTCAGTGCATATTCTGCTTCGGCCAATTCAGGTGTTTCGTTAGCTAACATGCGGGTCGTCAACATAGTTGTCTCTTCGTCCCCAGAGAAGGCTATTATAAGATCACGATTTGGCACAAAACCTTCATTCTTAAGGCGAATAAATGTCGAAGAAAGCATGCTCACACCAAGCTTATTATCGATGCTGCCACGCCCATAAAAATAGTCGTCGTCTTGAGTCAGCTCAAAAGGAGGTCGCTGCCAATCTTCGGCCAACGCCTCGACCACATCCATATGCCCAAGCAATAGAATTGGTTGTTTGGCGGCCGAACCGTCACCGCGGTAACGCACAATTAAAGCGACGGTCTCATCCAGTTTGGGAATTCTAATATCGGCATCTTTAAAGCCAGCCGCCTTGAATTGGCTCGCTAGGTATTCAGCCATCTCGGGCACTTTGCCACGACCTGCGACCGTAGGAATCGAGATGACTTTACGATATATCTCCAAAGTTTTCTTGGCGTGAGCTGAGTCTCTCGCTATCTCCGCATTAGCTATTTGTGGAAAATTTAACAGAGCAGTAAGTACTATAAGAGCCGTGATGAGTGTTTTCATGGAGCAATAGGAATTAATTAACGAGGTAGAAACGATAACATAGGCACCACAATTTGTAGAGACTGACTTGGCGAAGTTGATAATTTAGGCCTAAGCTTCTCTTCGGTAGAGTATCATTGCCTTTTACTCTTACGAGTCCTCACCTAATATTTATAAATGAACCCAACTAGTCTAAGCGCCCACCTAATTATCATCGCTGTCACTTGCCTGATTTCCTTTTTGCTAATGCAGGATACTCAAGCCAAATTAAAGTGGATATTTCACCCTGTTACAATTAAGCAACATGGCCAATGGTATCGTTTTGTAAGTTCGGGTTTCATCCATGCAGATATGATGCATTTAGCAATCAATATGTTTGTACTATGGTCGTTTGGAAGCGCAATTGAAAACTATCTTTATCCGCAATATTTGGGTGAATACAGCACACTCAAATTCCTTTGCCTCTACTTTGGCGGGATCATCGTGTCGTCCATACCGAGCTATCTGCGCTATGGCAATGAACCAAGGTACGCCGCGCTAGGCGCTTCAGGCGGTGTCTCTGCGGTGGTGTTTGCAGCAATAATTTTTGCCCCTTGGCAAAACCTATACCTATACGGGCTAATCGCTATCCCACAAATTGTGGCCGGCGGCGCCTACCTATATTACTCTTGGTATAAAGATAAAAAAGGCAACGATAATATAGGCCATATGGCACATCTTACCGGCGCTTTATGGGGCTTTCTTTTTACAGGCTTTATGAACCCAAGTTTGTTTGCTCGATTTATTCAAAAGACCTTGGAAGGGCCTTCTTGGCTTTAAGCAAGTCAACAATCAGATCTAAGCCCAAGCCAGGTAAGCAGCCTTTAATCGGTCGCAGCCCAACCGCCACTTTTAATTAGAGCAACTAAGCGTTCACGAGGGTATTGGGTTTCAAGTTCGGCAGCTGCATTATTCAAACATTCCTGACCGTCTCCCTCTATCGGCATTGGTTCAGAGGATATCCAGCCTTGTAGATACTCATCAGAATTGGTATCACCCGTGCGCATCGCTGCGGCATCGATGGCCTCCATAAAACGAGCATCTAAGGGACAGGACAAACGTGTTCGCCCGTCTTTTCCCTTCACCATAGAAGGAATGTCTCGCCAGTATAAAATATGGTAATTACCGCTCATTGTTTATGCTCACTTAAATTGTAGGTCTGAGTAATTGAGCTTAGTTTAACTGAGAATTGCTTGCAAAGTTCTCTGCGCGCGACCTTTAATTGTACAAACACAATAATTGAGGAAAAATCGACAGATGACAAGTTCCGTCTTAGCTGTGCAGCCCTGTCATTGTGTTTTGCTTGAAAAATCATTTTTATTGTGCGAATACAGAGATTTTGATTGTGACTAAAAGTTTAGCCTGTGTATTGCATCGATCGGTTAGAGTCGCAGCTCATAGCGATCATTTAGAAGGAAGATAAGTCGTAATATCTGACAGTGCTTCATTCTGGGACCACCGACAATCCACTCAGATTGCGAGGTTATACCCCGCAATCTAAGTGCTAGAAGCTATAAACTATAATGTTCCTGTCAGTGTAAACATTGCATTCAGCGGAGCGCCAACAGTTGCTTGATGTGTTGAGTGAGCATTCGGGAAGTAGAGCTCGTCAGTTAAGTTTTCGACGTTCAGCTGAACTCGTAGCTTTTCTGAAACATCGTAATAAACTGAGGCATCGACGCGCGTATAGCTTGGTAGAACAGCGCTATTACTATTGTTGATAAAGCTCTCATCTTGATACGTTACTCCTAGGCCTAGGCCAAACCGGCCGGTCACTTGAAACTTATTCCAAACAGAAAACATATTCTCAGGTAGTTCACGTGGGCTTAGACCGCTAGCACCACTGCGCTCAACCTGTTCTCCATCTAGACTGGTATAGCTTGCTACAGCCGACCATGAGTCGTTAATTCGACCGTTAAGTTGAACTTCGAAGCCAGAAATCTCCGAATCGACGACATCCAGAGTCGAGGGGTCGCTGTCCGCAACTTGTGGTGAGCTCTGTTCATTTTCAAACAACGCCGCCGTGAAGCTCAAGCCTTGGCTGAAGTCCCATTTAATTCCTACTTCGGAGTTGTTGAAGGTATCGGGATCAAGCTGGTCTTTGCTTCCATTGATGTTAGCAAATTGCTCTCCACTACGAGGTAAAAATGATTCGCTATAGCTAGCATAAATCGAAATATTCTCCTGAGGCTTATAGATTAGTCCAAAACGTGGAGAAATTTCATCGTCCTTTCTATCTCTTGCTTCATTACCCTTAACGTTGAGAACATCAATATCAAAACTATCGAATCGTGCGCCGATTAGAATATCGAACTGGTCTGATAGTTGGATCTGATCTTGAACGTAGAGTGAACTAACACGAACATTCACTCGAGTATCGTCATTTAAGTCAGAGAAAGCGTAGGAAGTAGGCTGACCTGAAACATTAATTCCGACACGTCCGCTTAAACTGAGAGGGCGTGTAACGTTAAAAAACTCTCTATCGTCAATGGTTGTATCAAATACCGGGTTGAGACGGAACTGGTCTGAAGATGTGTCGATATATTCAGCGCCAACGATAAATGTGTGTTCGATACCGCCAGTCTCAAATTCAGAGACCAAGTTACCTGAGAGAACTAGATTCTGACGATCGGTCTCGTCAAAGTATCCATCGAGTTCAACAATATTGGTTGCTTGGTCATAGTTAGAAGCGTAAAAGTTCTGGTAGAACTTATTGTAGTCGCCATAGAACGCGCTCACATTACCTTTGGTAGTATCAGAAAAGTTGTGTTGCAAAGCGGCGCGAAAAAGATGAGCTTTTAGTCCAGATAGATTTACTTCGGAGTCACCAAACACGATCTCTTCGAAGGCTTCAACAGGTTGACCATCGTCTCCAGTTGGAATTCCTCGGTCAATAAAACGCTCATGATCAGCGTACTCATAAGAAAGGTCTAGCGTCGTGTCGGCGCTTAGCTCAAATCGGGCTTTAGGGTTGAATCCTATGCTGTCACCATCGAAGAAGTCACGGTGGTTCTCTAAGCTTTCATACATTGCGTTTATGCGAAACGCCGATGTGTCGCTGGATGAAAAATTGTGCTCAAGCTCGAGTCCGAATCCGCCGAAAGTATTGAGAGTACTTTTGAAACCAGTGAACTGTTGGTCGGTTGTGGCTTTTTTGGATACACGATTGATAACGCCTCCGGTGCCACCTCGGCCAAACAGTAGCGCATTAGGGCCACGTAAAATTTCAATTTGCTCAACATTATAGAGACCACGGTAATACTGAACGTCATCGCGATTGCCATCGAGATAAAAATCAGCAGTAGATCTAACGCCGCGGAAAACAACAGAGTCGCGGTGACCTTCACCCTGCGATGTGTTTACGCCAGCGGTGTAGTCGATGATATCGGCTATGCTTGTGATGCCTTGTTCCGTGATTTGATCAGCCGTAATTATTGATAAGCTCTGCGGCACATCAATAATTGGCGTAGGGGTCTTTACGGAATTAACTTGGTTACTTGAAAGAAACGCTCCTTCAACAATGATTTCTTCTAGATTTTTTTGTTGTGCTATTACTACGTTGCTTAAAAGCAAGGCCGTGGTAAAAACAGCTATTTGAGTTTTCTTCACTTCTTTGTTCTCCGGTTACTAGGGTGTGACGCGTTTTTAATAAAAACATTTTGAGGCCGTATGAATCTAAGTCGTACTTGGAGCGTCTTCAAAAAATTTTTGCTGGTTTATTGCCAATACAATAAAACTACTAACTTAAGTTTTGCTGCGACATATTCTTCTTGTTAGTACAAATATTATTTCAACTGCAATTCGTTTACTGCGGAATCGGGCTTAGTATATATAGAGTAAATGCGAATGAGAAGCATTATTATTCGCATTTGAGAACTTTCTTCTAAAATAAATTGAACTACAATACAACAATGGCTCAAATAAGAATAAATATTGAATTTTTTAGGCTTTAGCTTTCCATTGCAGTCATTATATCTTTAGGCTCACCCATAAATTTTTTCAAAAATCGTTTAAGGCAAATTTAAGATCTACGCATAACAATACTTTATGCCAAATCGGGAGCTTAGATACCTCCTTCGTATGTGGTAACGTAAGCAGCCGTTTACGGGCAAACAATACTCATTTGTAAGTCGGCCAGTTTAACTCACCACTCCTTCCAGTCACCCGTTCTATAATACGAATGCCTATCAATGTTCGAAGCCAATGATATAAATATGGAGCTTTTAAATACAGCAGCACTCATAGGCGCAGTGCCAGCCATCACAATCCTGGTAGGTAATAGGGTCAAAAGTAGCTCAAATATTGGCTTATTCTTTGTTAGTCGTTTTCGCCAATGATGGAATCTGAGACCTCCGCATAACTGACATCTTTTGGGTGTTTTTCCATCGTTGTGCTTTTGAGTGATATTTTGCGTTTACAATAGCGTTGTTGCTTAGTTATGTTGGCGTTTTTGCCAATACTTCATATTTTTGACGCAGCTA
>JBLHMH010000081.1:0-14719 GCA_047621785.1 Polaribacter sp.
ACGTGATTTCGCCTACCACTACTCCATCGTGTAAGACATCAAGGCCCCCGGATCGATTTTCAAATTGTTCGGTGTCTAATTTAGAATCAAATGCTAAGCCCATCAATTTAAGCGTTTGTTTGCCTGCTAGCGATTTTAATACGGGTAAACTCAAGCTCTCAATATCGGCGTTTAAATCGAGATAAGAATCCAGACCACAATCAAACGGTGTGTGGGTTTCGTCCATATCTGATCCGTATGAAAGTAAGCCTGCTTCTAATCTTTCTATCCCGTTGGGTGAACCAGGTCCGACGTTTAGATCCTCACCTTTGGCAAACAGTTCGTCCCAAAGAGGTTCGGCCAGGCTAGGCTCGTGTAAATAGATTTCAAAGCCACCTTGTTTACTCCAACCAGAGCGCGCTACGTAAATATCGACCCCCTGAAATGGCAGCATCTTACCGCGGAAAAACCCAATCGACTTTACGTCATCACCAAATACCCTAGCGACTAGTTCCTCGGCTTTGGGGCCCTGCACCGCAAGTGGAAATACGTCTGGCTCGAAGACTTCAACGTCCAGTCCCAAGCCAATTGCTAGGCCCTTGGCAAATAGTTTTATGTCACTGCTGGCGATTGAAATCCACCACCGGTTAGGCCCCATTTTAATAATAATAGGGTCATTTAGAACAAAGCCTTTTTGGTCGCATATGGGCGCATACTTACCTTGCAAAAGAGCCGTTTTGCTTAGGTCCCTAGGGGTCATTAGTTGTACCAGTCGATCGGCATCAGGGCCAACTACTTCAACTTGGCGCTCGCATGAAACGTCCCACACTTGAACATGCTCGCACAAATGCCAATAGTCTTCTTCACGGCCTCTAAAAACCGTTGACAGTAACATGTGGTTATACACCATGTAGGATGTTACCCCAGCGGCTTCGACGCGCCGAGTAAATGGCGTGACGCGGCAGCGTTTGGTAACACTAAGGGTTTTGTTTTGTATCATTGTATTCTCCTATAAATTCTGGTGATTATTACTGTTTCATCTCACGACTCAAACAGACGGCACAATTTTGCACTCGGATGAAGTTGTGATTTTATTTCGATGCCTAAAAACTGAACTGGGTCACTGTGTTTTTGGTAAGCTTTCCATTCAGGCAAACCTGATGAATTTGGGTTTCCGGTGCGGGTAAAATTCACCCAATACTGCATTATAGAGTCAGTCAACACCCGATCTTCGGTGCTTGTGGGTAACCAGTCATCATGAGTGTTGAATACATAGGGCAACTCCGCGCCGTGGTAGGATCCCATTTTTGCACCCAGGTCGCCATCACGCTGCTTGGTAAAGTGATAGAACCATGTCTGGCCGCCGAAGCTTGCTTTTATCTGCGCCAAGTTCAGCGAAGGACAAGTGTAATTGAAACTTGTGGCTAATTGATCGAGTTGTTCTAATGGCTGGCCATCTTGCGCTAAGCTTGCCTGAATAATACTCTTACTTAAATCAGGAAACTTCTCAGCTAAATTATCGGCAATCCAGCTATCAATGGTTTCACCAGTCCCCAAATACATACGAGCCTCATTGGCATTGCTACCAATCAACAAGTCTAGCTCATTAAGCTGCCCCTGTTTCGCGGCCTCGGCAAATGCTTGGGTCACGCTATGTCCATCAATGACCGGGTCAAAAAAATGATCTTTGTAAACTTCATCGATCTTGACCATAAGATCTTTGCTGCTTAACTGACGAAGCTGTTCGATGTCATTGTTGCCGGACGAGCCTAAGGCGCTTGCCGCCAGTTCTAGTCCTTTTTTTTCATCGGTCGACTTGTTATCTGTGGCGTACATAGCCCAACCACCACTTTGGTGAATGGCCCGTTGAAATAGACCCTTAGCCAGCGGCGATACCATTAAATACCCTATATTACTTGCGCCAGATGATTCTCCAGCCACCGTTATATTGTTTGGATCGCCGCCCACTTTGGCGATATTTTGTTGAATCCAGTTTAAGCCAGCAATTTGATCCAGCAAACCAAAATTAGCATGTTGCAGTTCCGGGTGCGAGAAAAACCCAAGAGCCCCTACTCGGTAAGCAATTGACACCACCACAACGCCTTTGCTGGCCAAGCGCTCACCTAGATAATTTGGCTCATACGACCAACCTCCTTTATTACTGCCGCCATGAATAAAAACCAATACTGGTAGCGGTAACGACTTTTTCTGGGAAGCATCACGTTCTGGACTCCACACATTCAAGTATAAGCAATCTTCGCTAAAACTTGGGGTTGGAAAGCTGTTTGCATCACCGCTGAATGAGTCGATTAGATTCTTATACCAATTAGCTAAATGCGGCCCCTGTAAACACGCAGGAGCGAACTCCGTTGTTACAACAGTTTGTGAGGTCTGCTCTGATAGTATAGTTACAGGAATTGGTGGAGCCCAGCGCAAATCATCAATAGGTGGTTGTGCAAAAGGAATGCCAAGAAATTCCTGAACACCGCGCTCGAGCGTATAACGGCCATGATAGCTTACTCCGTTGGCCTCAATAGTTGGAACATTTGACTGCTGGGGCTGTTTGCTTGACAGATCAGAATCGCAGGCAGTCAAAAAAACGACAGCGCAAATCATTAGCGCGGCGATAGGCCTGTCGATAAGTAATTTATTTCTAATTATTGGCATTTTCAGTCACCTCTACTCCATTATAAAAGCAACTAATCGTCTCAATATGTTGCTAGCCCTGCAAATGACATTTATAGTTGGTCACATGACTAAAACTAATGTGCAAATCATCAAAAACCGCCTAGTAACCCATTTCGTCAATAAATGTTGATTGGTAGATTAAGTTTTTTTATACAAAATAACAGATGACGCTTTCAACAGAAGCCAGACGTTTGCCCTCGCTCAATGCATTGAGAGTGTTTGAAGCCGCAGCTCGACACCTCAGTTTCAAAGCGGCTGCCGAAGAATTAAGCGTGTCGCAATCGGCAGTCAGTCACCAAATCAAAGCGCTCGAAGAATCCCTGAGTGTCGCGTTGTTCTTGCGTCATCCTCGCGAGGTTGAACTTACCTTGCGTGGTCAACTGTATTACCCAATCGTACGTGATGCCCTAGACAGTATCGCCGATGGTACCGAGATGATGCTGAATAAGACATCTAATACGGTGCTGACAGTGCAGGTGTATTCAACATTTACCATACGTTGGTTGCTACCGCGCTTAGATAGATTTAATACCCTGCACTCCAGCATCCAAGTTCGCTTGCACACGTCACAAGCGAATACGGACTTCCACCATGATGCAGTGGATGCAGCTATACTGATTGGCCGAGCGAATAATTCACGCCTGCATTATGACCATTTATTTGACAGTGAAATGTTCCCGGTCTGTAGTCCGGAATACTTACTAAAACACGGGCCAATAAGGACCCCAAGCGACTTGAAAAGCCATCCTTTGTTACAGGTTTTTCCTTCTCACGATGATTGGCCAAACTGGATGGCAGCCATGCAAGTTGAGCCGCTCCAATATGACCCCCGTTTGCAAATGAAAATGGAAAGCTACAACGATGCTTTGGCAAGTGCAGTACAGGGGTTCGGGATTGCACTGGGCCAGCAACCTTATATGACCAAAGACATGGACGCTGGTGACCTGGTTGAAATCTTCCCGGGACAGCGGATTAACAATCCGAATCATTGGTTCCTAGCGTGCCGTGTCGAAAAGACTACAACAACAAAAATACAATCCTTTCGTACATGGCTTATTGAAGAAATAGACGCCGATCCAAACATTAAACCAATTACTACAGGCCGGCAACAAACGCCAAAAAATTAGTTGGTGCTAATAACTTTCCAGCACTAGCTTAAGTTGTCTTTCAGCGGCTGTAAAAATTCGTCGTAGTTTTCCCATTGTTGCATTGCCGTTGTGTATATCGGTTGGCGCACTTGTTCTGAGCTAGGTGTCCGCACGGCGCGTTCAGTTTTATGAAATTCTAAGCATTGTTGCTCGAATGGTAGTTCACAATAATCAAGTATTCTGCGAACTTGCGATTCTAAATCTAGCAACACATCTTCATGTTGTACTCGAAGAATTGCGCCAGGCTGTACGTGGTCCCAATGGGCCATTAAGTCTATATAAGCACTATAATATCTACCGATTAGATCTAATCCATAGGTAAATTCCTGACCTTCTGCGAACAGCTGCTTAAAGCCACTGAAGCAACATGCCATCGGCTCGCGGCGCGCATCAATAATTTTGGCATTGGGTAAAATGGATCTAATCAGTGGGATATGGCGAAAATTATTTGGCATCTTATCAATAAAAAAAGCACCACCTTGCCGGTGGATTTGAGTGTCTTTAATAAAATCTTCACCGAACTTACGTAAATTTTGATCGGTCATCTCTGTGAGTATCGACGGATAACGGCCGCCTTGCTTAGCAGTACGTCGGCCACCAAGGCGATGAGCTAAGCCTATGATATTGGCCAGTTCCATGGTCCCATCTACCTGAGAATGCGATGCCAAGATTTGTTCCAGCAGGGTTGAGCCCGCGCGCGGCAAGCCAACAATAAATATCGGCGCACGAGACTCAAACCCAGAGGATTGGTGGTCGGCAAAAAAATCTTGCTTGAATATCTTCTTTTGAAGCTCAAATTCCGCTTCAATCCGTTCAGGGCGGTACTGGCTTTGTTGCCTTTTTAGAGTATTGCCGCGTTGATAAAATTCGAATGACTCAGCAAATTCTTGTCTATCTTCTAAGGCTTTTCCAAGAGCAAAACAAAGCTGTACTTTGTCGTGATTTGATGTCTTTGGTTCATCAACTTGACTGCGCATGTTGCTCAGTTCTGCTTCGGTAAACTGGTAGGTCTTGAGGTTGGCTAAGCTCCAATAAGCATCACCGAAATCTGCTTTGCGCTGATAGGCTGATCGATACGAATCAATTGCCTGGTCGGTTCTGCCTATTGTTTTAAGCGCATGCCCTTGGGCAGCGTAAACCGCATGGTTATCGCCTCTATTGGGTAGCTTGGCGCTGTTATTGCGATCAATAACTCGTTGATAAATCGCCAACGCTTGTTCGAAGTTACCAACAGCTTGGTTCTCGCTAGCCAAGGCTATTTCAAAATGCGTATTTTCAGGACTTGCCGTATTAAGTATCTGTGCCTGCTGCAGGGCTTGTCCGAACTTTTGTCGCCTATGCAGGACTTGAACATAGTCCAGGCGTGCGCGCTGATAATCAGGATAAAACTCAACGCAGCTTTCAAGCAAAAACTCGGCGTCATCTAGAATCTGCAGCTTGCCGCCGATTTCCGCCAAAAGTCGCATCGCTTCGCCATGATGCGGGTTTTCCTTAAGGTACTGTCGACAAATTTGTTCGGCTATGAATAATTTTTCTTCATGGATCAAGCTACTAACCGTTCTTAATTGCGGGGGTAGTTTTGTTAGCCATTGCACATGCTGACTAGCCTCATGTGCTTTGTCATCGAGTTGCGAATCACGATAGTATTGCTTTAGCTTTTTCCAACTGGCAAGTAAAGCCGCATTTTTTTCAACTGCAGTCTGAAATGATGCATTAGACTCATGAGTCTGACCTAGAGCCTCATAATTATACCCACGTTCTTGGTATGCTCGTCCATATTCAGGGTTTGAACTAATCAGCGCTGTAAGTGAATTCAGTGAGCCTTGATTGTCGTTTTGTCGACGCTGACAGACTGCTAAATAGTAAAGAGCATCTCGGTGTGCCGGGCTTACTTTCAACAACGTTTTTAGCGAATTGACGGCTTCATCAAGTTGCCCTTGCTGTAACTTTAATTTTGCTTGGTGCAATATTTTATGTTGGTCTGACATTACGTTGTTGGTTTTAACCTTTGTTATAAAATTGAGTTTGCCTGAGAAGAGTCTGTAGTTACAAAAATCCTAAGCACGCAGTTTTACAGAATTAACAGGGAATTAAAAGCACCAAAAAAAGGCAGCCAATTGGCTGCCTTTCTTTGCTAACAAATTAACTAAGCTTTATTAGAACTTATACGAAAATCTCAGTCCAACAGTTCGTGGACGGTTTGGCGTGGTTTTAAGAATATCATCTTCATTACTGATGAAAATTTCCGCCAACTCATCTGTCGCATTTTCAACAAACAAAGTAGCTGACCAGTTGTCCTTTGCATAACCAGCAGCAAGATCCACCGTGCTGTAGCTATCAAGAGGCTCTAAGGCGCCAACGTTTATCGAACTTACCGTATCGTCAGTATAAGCGTACGCCGCTTGGGTAAACGCATTGCCGCCGCGCATATCCCACTCATATCGACCGCGAACTACAACTTGCACTTCTGGTGCTAGTGCTAAGGCGCTGCCTTCTGGAGCGATACTCACAATGTTTGCCGGAACTCGCGTCAACTCAGTGTCGTTATACGAAAAATTCGTAAACAGTGTGAAGTTATCAGTCGCTTGCCATGCAGAATCAAACTCGATTCCTTTGATTTCAGAATCAGCGGTATTGTTAATAAATGCCAAGTTCGAGATATTGAAATCAAGCGTAATAACTTGCATACCCTCCCAATCAATTTTATAAACTGCGCCATTAAAACGGAGCGTGTCATCAAACAATGATGTCTTCCAACCAATTTCAAAATTGGTTAATTCATCCGACTCAAAGAAATCGGGGATGAATGGCGCTACATTTGGAACTAAGCTGGCTCCGCCGTTGCGATTAAAGCCACCAGGACGATAGCCTTCTGACAATGTGGTGTATAGCATTACGTTGTCATTAACATTCCACTGAAGATTTCCTCTGAAAATCGTATCGGTGAAATTCGCTGGACTTGAGTCTTTCAGAATTTCGTCAACATTGCGACCAGATGCTCGATCAACGCCTCGGTTACCAAAGTTTGAGCTACCACGCAACGACAAATCAAGATCGTAACGTCGGGCTCCAATAGTAGCAGTTACACTATCACTGATGTCATAGGCTAACTCACCAAAAACCGAGGTCTCTTTTTTACCGCGAGTATAGTCGTTGAAAAAAGTTACGCCGGCAGGTCGAGCATTAGGATTTGACGAAGTCGCTCCGGGAATCGGTGCATTAGGTGCAAAGCCTTGTGCAATCGAAGCTTGATAGTTCCAATCGCCGCGTTCGACGGTTTCAGTATCGTCGTTGAAAATACCTAAGATACCGCGCAGACGATTATCGGCGTCAGTCGCTATGCGAATTTCGTGTGTGGTTCGCTCAACTTCGAAGGTCTGATCAAGAAATAAATCAGGCTGACCGCAGCTTGCGTAGCTAGGGTAATCGCAAATATAATAAGGAATAAATGGACCCGAGTCAGCGTAGCCAGAGTAATCTGATATTGCTTCAACACTTCGATCTAAGAAAGAACCGGTGTAGACCAATTCTAAGGTTCCTATTCGGCCGTTTACGGTCCAAGAAGTATGATCAAAATCGTCATCTCCATAATCGGGCGTAAAGCTTTGAGAATTAAAGTCGCCTAGAGCGGGGTCAAAATCCCAGACTCCTTCGGTATCAATTTCCTGATGTAAGTGCTGTACCAACACATCCCAGTTATCATTGACCGCGTAACTCAAACTGCTACGGATGCCTGTATAAGTCGCATCGTTGAAGTTATCTTGAGCCAAGGAATTGTTATTCACAACGGCGCGTTCTGGAACTATACCGAATGCCGCATAAGCCTGTAGAGTTGGATTATTTAGGGATATCTGTTTGGTACTACGAACGTTGTCAATGTAACCGCCTTCTTTCGCATTATACAATGCAAAACGAGCGGCCAACTTGTCTTCGACTAACGGTATGTTGATATAACCCTCGGCTGAATTACTAACTTCACCACCTTTAGTGCTAGCAATACTGAGGTCAAATCCCGCTTGAAATTCGTTGAACACAGGCTTGTTGGTAATTAGGCGCACAGTACCGGCTTGTGAGCTGGCTCCAAACAATGTGCCTTGAGGCCCAGGTAATACTTCTACTCGGCTCATATCGGTCATGTAGGGGTCAATGTTACGGCCGCCAATTGAGATAGGAGCTTCGTCTAAGAAAAACGAAACCGTTGGTTCTGATCCCACTGCACCAGCGATTTTTAGGCCACCTTTACCGACTGATACGCCGCGAATAAACACTTCGTTTCTGCCTGGTCCACGACCACCGGATGTTACACCTGCGAGATTTCGGATGTAATCTTTAAAATTAGCAATTCCTAAATCTTCTAATGATTGCTCGCCTAAGGCTTGTACCGTAATCGGAATATCCTGCGCGCTTTCGGCTCTTTTGGTTGCCGTGACGACTATTTCTTCCAGTGCGGCTGATGCCGTTCCGGATACGCCAACGGTTAATGCCATCGCGACCGCGTAGCTTAGTTTTGTCTTTTTAAACATACTTGCTTCTCTCCTCGTTTCTTAGTTAACTTAAACCACAAATTTTATTCGGAACTTTTAAAGCTTAGTCTTTTGACCGCAGACCTAACAAGCGATGATTTCTATAGGGTACATGAATAAATATAAAGCGTGCAGTGGAATACAATGGAGACGCCTAGGCTGCCGAATTATTCAGCGATCTGTTACTTATAGAGACCTGCCCTAATTAGTGAAATTACGCGACTCGTATAATAATCCATGCTTAGCAAATTCGTTCTGCAATAAGGCGTCTTTGGCTGACTCAACGCCGCGAACCGTAAAATCGAAAAATTGAATTACTTTTTGCTGTTGAATTTGGTGCGCCGTTTCTGCGTTGACCAATTGAAACGACTGCTCAGGATCGAAAAACCGCTGCTGTGAGCTGGCTTTGTATTCAGGCCACCAATAGCCACCAGAAACCCCAAAACTAGAGTGATTTGAATCCTTTAATAAGCCCCATATCACCGGTTGTGACGTCTCTTCATAGATTCTGCGCAACTCAGGCAGAGGGTTTTCTAGGGTAGGAGGCTCAGCGCCGACAGCCTTTGCCATTGCTGCACCAACACCAATAATCAATGAATCATCGGCGCCGCTAAGTAGCATCGTTGGCTTGCTAATGGTTTGCAGAGTATAGTCTTCGCCGCTAGACAGAATTACTGACTCTGCGTTGTCTGGCTTAAGTATATCTACAGGTAGACCTTTTCTCATGTCTGGCAAGACCATCGGAACGACAGCAACACCGGCGGTAAATCTAGGTTCCAGTGCGAGGGCTGCGAGGGTGGTGGTGCCACCAAAAGAACGTCCGATCAAACCTACTTTATCAAGATTAAGCTGCTTGGCAAAAGGCCCAGATAGATTCATTGAATCAAGCTCAGACAGCACTGCACGTAAATCATTGACCCGTTCAAGCAGAGAGTTATCTAAGTTCACCATGGCTTGTGGATTACTACGATCGCGAATTAACGGCGTATAGGTTTGACCATAGTTATCAAGCGGGCCATAAGTACCATCAGCGTTCAATAGCGGCTTAATGGCAGCTAAGCTAGCGTCTATCTCTGGGTCTTTAATAGTTAAAGCAAATGGAGTATTACCAGTATGCTCCGGTGCAATAACCACGTAGCCATGCGCAGCAAGATATTCGCATACGCTTTGCATGTTGTAGCGGCTACCAGCGTCGCCATGGGTCATGACGACCACCGGGTGTGCTTTTTCAGAGATCGCTAATGGGGCATCAATATAGCTTGCACGTGGCCGATCAAATAGCTCAGCAATTGCAGCATCAATGTCAGCCGCGCTAACACCCTCGATTACCGACTCTGGGGTAAGGTGAAAGAACGTTGTCTGGGTCATCATTAAGCGATGTACTGCCTTGTCACGAAAGACATAATCTCCATAAGTCGCGGGCAAATATTCACCACCGGCTACGGCTTCGTGTTCAACCGGATACCAGACCTCAGTGAGCAATGAGCGAATTCCTACATCTACGCCGGCAACACTGTCAAATGGGCGAGAGTCATCGTGAATGAAGAATGTTCTAGAGCCGACTGCATACGGCGCACGTGTATCGTTACTAGGCACTGACTTACTAGCAATATCAGAACTGTTTGCGAGCGAATTATCTGAGGTCTGCTGCTGACATGCAGCGGCCGTTAGCAAAACCAAGACCGTAATGCTTATACAGCGAATAATTTTGCTTAATTTCAAATCTACAAAAAAGGGCGTAATCAATTTAGTTATCACAAAAATTACCTGATTGGACTTAGCCAACGTTAATTGCACTGACTGGAGTTACTTCAACTGCAGGTCATTTATTATCAACAGACCGTTCTATTTTTCAAGTGGAATAACAGTGCCCATATTCATGACACCATTTGGGTCATAAGCCTGCTTAAGTTTATTCAAAATATAATAAGAAGAACCGTATTCGCTTTCAATCCATTGAGTGCGATGTTTACCAACCCCATGGTGATGACACATTGAGCCACCAACCTTGATTGTCTCTTCAACAATTATTTTCTTAATGGCCAAGTGGCATTGCTCTAGCTCGTCGGCAGGGGCAACATTACTTACATCGTAAAAATAGACAAAATACAAATTTGTACCATTCAGGTAACTATGAGAAGAGTGCGCGCCGAGCATAGTGAGGTTGGGTGTGGCTGCGCGAACTTTTCGCATACAGGTTTCGTATAGATCATTTAGCACGCTCCAATTGCCAGATATTTCCGTGGTGTGGCAAATACGCTTATCTTCAAGAATCTCACGCTTTTCTTCGGCCAAATTAGCAGGGTCCCAATTCAAATGGTCAAACCACTTCTCTATATAAGAACCGTCTACTTGTTGGCATTCGCTATGCTTGGCGACGATAGCCTCAATTGCATCGGCAGTGGCATCGGCGATTGGCTTGACGCCTTCGCTAACAAAAATAAGCACGCACTTACCCTTAGCAAAGTGTGAAAAATGATAGTCACCATCTTCAATGTCGTACAAGCGGGCGACTGAGGGCTTATAGCCCTCGACCATCACTTCGCGAAGAATCTCAAATCCGAGTTTCATGCTATCTAGGGTGTATCCTAAATATCGATTGTTGTCGGGATAGTATTTGAATATTTTAACCGTCACCTCAGTGATAAAGCATAAAGCGCCTTCGTTTCCGATCACCACATGTCGAATGTCTGGCCCCGCTGCGCGCCGCGGTACATTTTTAATTCGTGTAATGCCGCCTTCTGGAAATACTGCTTCAAGGCCGACCACCATATCTTCGATACCACCATAAAGAGTAGAGAACTGACCAATGCTACGCGTTGCAACCAAACCACCCATCTGAGCCAAGGGCTTAGATTGTGGTGAATGACCCGTGCTATAGCCCATAGTCCGTAGTTTGTCGTCTAGCTCTTGCAAAGAGGTTCCGCATTGTGCGGTGACTTGCATATTCTCGACATCAATATTAATGATATTGTTCATTGCAGAACCATCAAGAACAATAGAGTTCTCTATGGCGGTTTCAAGCCCACCTTCTGTAGCAGACCCCCCGGTGCGGGCTACAACATTAACTTTGTTGCGGTTAGCAAACGCGATAATGTCTGCCACCTGTTGAGTGGACTGAGCTTTTACGACCGCTGCCGGTAGCGGCATGGAGAACACATCATGATATGCCTCGTAGCGGCGAAATCGGTCAACGCTGGATAGCTGCATTGTCTCTAGATCAGTTAAAACAAACTCTGCGCCCACAAGAGATTGCAGCTGCTCAATTATTTCATCTCGGCTTAAAGCCATACTTCTTACTCCAATTTATTACTGAAAAAAACTACCGCAGGTAGTGGGAACTATTTTTGAACCAAAAATCTATATCGTGACAAGTCATGCAGAACTGGACTCTGGCTAGCGATTAAATAGTTTATGGCTATTATAAAGAATGGGATCTAGTTGATCCCCAATGCTGGCAAAGACATCTTTGTTTAGCGTCTCATAAAACTGTGTGTTGTCTGGATTAGGTTCGAAACGATCGTCTGTTTTGACCATCGCTTGTACCGCCTCGTCGAAGGAATCATAGGCTCCGGTAGCAATAGTTACACAGATTGCGGAGCCTAGGCCAGCGGCATCGCTGATGGTGTTTCTTATAGTCGGTAATCCCAACACATCAGCAAAAATCTGCATAAAAACATCACTCTTAGATCCGCCACCTGAAATCATAACTTCATTGCATGTATAGTCGAGCTCAGACAGCATTGTGCCCAAGTAATTGTTCATGGTCAGCGCAATTGCTTCTAAAATAGAACGATACATATGAGCGCGTGTATGTCCTGCATGAAAGCCCAACATCGCGCCGCGTTTGTGTGGCTGATCGTAAGGTGCCAACCATTCCGGCAGGGTGACTAAACCGTCGCAACCCGCAGGGATTACAGCGGCTTCTTGATTCAATAGATCTTCTGCAGAAAGCCCCATTTGTTTTGCTTCACTAAGCAATGAATCGCCGAACAGTTCTCGAAACCAGCTAACGGTACCCATGCCATGGCGTATCCCGCCACTTTCATACAGGTAGCGGTGTGGAATACAGGCTAGATTAGCAAAATAGTGCTCAGCCTTGTCCACATGTTTTGGCCCGTAAACCATGCTGCCAATATAAGTGCCGAGAGATATCAGCGCGGTCTGTTTACTGGCAAGGCCTGCACCAAGCGCTTCAACCGCTTTGTCGTTTGCCGTGGCGATAACCGGCAGGCCGGCGGGCAGGCCGGTTTCTTTGGAGGCTTGTTTGCTTAAGCGCCCGAGTTCTTGTCCGGGCAAGACCAAATCAAACAAGTTTTCACGCTTAAGTTGATATCGTTGTAGAGCATCTGGATTGTTACTCCAACACCAATTCTGTTTGTCGAGCGGCCATAGGCCTTCATAGTTGGCTGCTGTATCACGAAAGGCCCCGGTTAGCCGAAAACCAACATAACCCGACGTGGTGGTAAGGTACTTGGCGGAATTATCTGTCCACTTGTGAGGCTGGCCGACCCTCTGATCCATCCAACTTAGAATCGGCGACGCTAGGCCGCCTTGTGCGGTGAGTTCGACTCGGCAGCAGCGAATTGTGCATACCCCAATGCCCAGAATATCGTTTAAATCGTGAGGGAATGCTTGCATGGCTTCGCGACAAGCGCTGGTTATAGAAAGCCAAATATCGTCACCTGGGTGCTCTGCCACTCCAAGTGTTGGCCTATGCAGGGCTTGAAGCTGATGCGATCCCGAACAAATACAATTGCCGTTCAAGTCATAAATCGATACCTTAGAACTTTGGCTTCCACCATCGATCCCTACTATATATCTTGGACTCGCGGGCTCAGGTTGTTTCGTTGTCATAGACTATGAATTTTCAAGCAGTTTGGCGAGCTAATAACTCAACGTATTCATAACTTAAGGGATTCATAAATTAACGGACTAGATATCCGCCATCCACCGCAAGGATATGGCCATTAACATAGTTTGACGCACGGCTGGCCAGAAACACCGTGGCACCCATTAGGTCCATGGTGTTGCCCCAACGTTTTGCCGGTATGTGATCCAAAACGCGTTGATTACTTTGCGGGTCGCTGCGAGTGCGCTTGGTAAGATCGGTAGCAAAGTAGCCTGGTGCAATTGCGTTAACTTGCACATTATATTGTGCAAGCTCATCACAGTATGCTTTGGTAAATCCGGCTAAGCCATGCTTGGTCGCGGCATAGGCCGGTGACATTTGGCCACCTAGGAAGGAAAACATTGAACAAATATTGATGATTTTTCCGCTGGCCTGCGCTGTCATGTGTTTAGAGGCATGAAAACTTAGTTCGAAGGCGGCGGTTAAATTGACGCTTACCATTTTGTCCCACTGCTCACGACCAAAGTCTTCAACTTCAGCCAAAATAGAGATGCCCGCGCTATTCACCAGAATATCAATAGATCCCAATTGATCGACACAGCTCTGAATGATTTTTTCAGGTACTCCTTCTTGTGTTATATCGGCGGTTAAGAATTTGTATTGCACGCCTTGGGCTTCTATCGATAGCCTATGGTCTTTATCCTCGCGCATGATGCTGGGAATAAAAACATTGGCGCCAGCCTTGGCTAGGGCTAGCGAAAACGAACTCCCCAAACCGGTATTGCCGCCAGTAATAATTGCGTTTTTACCTTTCAGCGAAAAGAAATCCATTTCGAAATCTTCATTTTTAACCGAGCTGCTATGACCCATCTACCTTACTCCTTCAATGCACAATGTAAAGACTATCTTAAAGTTGATTCGCGATTAGTAAACTATGCGAACATTGATAATATAAATTAATCTATGTAGAGGATCTATCGATAAATTCTTCTGGCTCTTAGTTTTACTTTGGAAGAGCTAGGTCTTATTCTACTTAATTGACTAAACTAGGAGTTTACCAATGATTAAAAAATGTTCGCCCCTGATATTAGTTACTTTGAGTTTAACGCTAGCAGCTTGCCAAAGTGAAAAAGACAGCGTGTCTGAGAAACCGACTATGAGCCCTGAATCGACTATTGAAAAAGCTAACGAAACAACCGTTGTTAGCGCGACATCACGTATTAAGGAGATTGCCGCTAAGCCTCCCGTTGCCAACCGCGTTGACCATCTGGCTAGCCATCATGGCAAAGAACTAAGGGATCCTTATTTTTGGTTAAGAGACCCTGGCTATCCAAAAGTTGACGACGAAGCTGTACTAAACCATTTAACAGCAGAGAACGCCTACTACCATGAATTTTTAGACCCACATGCAGACTTAGTAGAAAAGGTCTTTCAAGAATTTAAGGGTCGTACCGATGAAACAGAAGAGTCTGTACCCTATACCGAAAACGGTTACCAATATCAGTGGTTCTACCGTGAAGGCCAAGAGT
>JBLHMH010000082.1:0-14491 GCA_047621785.1 Polaribacter sp.
CGAAACGCCGGAACTAAGTCTATTTCGCGATGTCATCATTAGTTTCACCGAAAAATCATTGGCCGGAGAGAACGGCACCAATGCTTCGCTCAATGGTAATGAGTTACTGGTCACCGATACTGCATCCAATAGCGAACGTGCTTCTAGCTTCACCGTCAATAGAAATCTGCTTGACTCAGGCACCAACACAATTACGCTCACTGCAATCAACGGCAACTCCTGGGGAGTCACGCAGGTTACAACGAGTTATATCGAAGCATTGGGTATAGCGCTTGCCACTTTAGACAGCGCGCAATACGGCTACCTCGAAGAGCCGAGTCACTTTACTGGGCTAAGATTGAATTTTAAAGTCGCGACGCTTTTTGAGAATTACACCCTACAAGTAATTGGCTGGGACATTGATTCGGCAGATGAAACCAAGTGTTTTTAGACGGCCGGTCCTTGGGCTTTTTGTCAGTTGGGCCAAACAATGGTCTTAATGACGGTGATCTATTTGTTCTACCTAAAAATGATATACGCCCAGGCGGCAATCAAATTGAATTCGTTCAACGTGCGCAAGGGGAGGACTAGGAAGGAGTCGAGTTTGAACAATGGGCGGTAAGCGACTTAATTGTTAATCAGTTAGAGGTCGATTTAATACCAACTGACATTAGTCATTAAGGATGAAAAAAATACTGAAAACGTTCCATTTATCTCGCTAACCACCGTCAAAAATCTAGGAACTACGGTAGCTGGTGCGGCCGAAAATTTGAAAAATCAATGCAAACACCTTTAATAGACCGTGGGGTTTATTTGGGTGTTTGTGTTTCGGTAACCGGCAACGATTCAAACGAAAACAATAACTGCTCAGTCGGCTTATTACTAGAGGAACCCCAATAAGACATAGCAAATTAGCGTGCGTAGAAGCTAGTTTTAAAACGCCAAAGGCAACACTATTCGTCTAATCGATACTCAGCTGAACGCGCATGTGCGGTTAATGATTCACCGCGCGCAATGATCGAGGCATGCCTGCCGATAGTTTGCGCGCCTTGCTCAGAAATGTTGATGATGCTGGTTCGTTTTTGAAAATCGCAAACCCCTAACGGCGAACTAAACCGCGCCGTTCCAGAGGTAGGCAAGACATGGTTCGGCCCGGCACAATAGTCGCCCATCGATTCGGCACTAAAAGGCCCAATAAATATGGCACCGGCATTATTGATTTTTTGCGCCAAATCCTCAGCGTCAACAGTAAATATCTCTAGATGTTCAGGCGCAATGAAGTCGGCAATTTCAATCAATTGCTCGCTTGTTTCAGCAATAATTATTGCCCCATTATTTACCAACGATTCAGCAATCACATGTTTGCGCTCCATCTCAGGCAACAATCGATCGATAGATGTTTGTACTCGCTCAGCCATGGATTCGCTTAAAGTCAGAAAAATCGACTGCGCAAGCTCATCATGTTCAGCTTGAGCGAATAGGTCCATCGCCACCCAATCGGGATTAACGCTCTCATCCGCGATAACTAGGACTTCTGACGGGCCGGCGATCATGTCGATACCTACCTTACCAAACACTTGTTTTTTCGCAGTGGCTACATAAATATTGCCGGGCCCAGTGATCTTGTCGACTGGCTCTACGCTCTGAGTGCCGTAGGCTAGAGCCGCAATTGCTTGAGCCCCGCCAATACGCAACACAATGTCAACCCCAGTAATTCTAGCAGCGGCCAACACTACGTCGTTCAGGACTCCGTCTGGGGTTGGGCTGACCATCACCAAGTGTTCTACACCTGCGACTTTAGCTGGTATCGCATTCATCAACACTGAAGACGGATAGGCTGCCTTGCCTCCGGGCACATACAAGCCAACACGCTTTATTGGGGTGACTTTTTGGCCTAAAACAGTGCCATCTGGCTCCTGATACTGCCAACTTTCTTGAAGCTGATGTTGGTGATAGTCGCGAATACGACCGGCCGCATACTGCAACGATTGACGCTGCTCATTTGGAATAGATTTCAGCGCCCGCTCAAGACGCTCGACAGGAATTTGTAAGTTTTGTACATCAACTTTGAAGCGATCGTATTGCTCGGTTAGGGCAAACAGAGCGGCGTCGCCTTGCTCACGTACTTGCTGCACGATTTTACGTACCGAATCATCGACTTGATCGCCCTGGGTTTCAGAATTCCTGTGCAGCAACGCGGCCAGTTGTTTTTTAAAATCAACGGCGCTCGGCTTCAGCACATTTATCTTGGTTACTTGATTAGGCATAAGCGAAAATAAGAGGGCTGCAAGAATTGCTATTGTTGTGGTATTACACCGGCAAGCTTATCATTAAACGCAGCAATGGCTTCATGCTTGGTTCGCATCGAAGCGGCATTAGCGATTAGCCGGCAAGAAATATTAGCGATCAGATTTTGAGGGGCTAAATTATTTGCTTTGAGCGTATTGCCGGTCTCCACCAGGTCAACTATTTCGTCTGCCAGACCTACCAATGGCGCCAGCTCCATCGCGCCATACAGCTTAATGATTTCAGCCTGTATGCCTTGTGATTGATAATATTGTTGGGCCAACTTCACATATTTTGTCGCAACCTGTAATCGTTTACGATTTCTGGGTGCGGTAAGCTCCGCTACTGGTACAGCGGTCATCAGACGGCATTTAGCAATGCGCATATCCAGTAGCTCACATAGGCCTTCTCCGCCATGCTCCATCAGACCATCTTTACCAACGATGCCAAGATCCGCAGCACCAAATTGTACATACGTAGGCACATCGGTCGCTCGAATTATGACAAATTGAATCGACTCTTGATTGGTCTCAAAAATAAGCTTACGGCTGGTATAGGGATCATCCAGCGCACAAATGCCAATCTGATCTAACAGCGGTAATACTTGCTCAAGAATTCGCCCTTTTGAAAGCGCAATAGTAATCATCTGAACTGCCTTTTAGGTTCGATCACCGGCTTACTGAAGAAGCGCCCGCAGTGATTCGTCTTTATCCCAAACATGGCCCGGGATACGCTTTATGTTTGCGCCCAATTTTGAGAGTTTCTCCTCAATGCTCTCATAACCGCGATCAATATGATAGATACGATCGATAACGGTCGGCTTGTCTGCCATTAGGCCAGCCAGGACCAAACTCGCTGATGCCCGCAAATCGGTCGCCATCACTGGCGCGCCACGTAGCTTATTACGTCCCTTAATAAAAGCAGTATTACCTTCCAGATCGATTTGCGCGCCCATTCTTTGTAATTCTTGAACATGCATAAACCGATTTTCAAAAATTGTTTCCACTACTTTACTAGTACCATTAGCTAACGCGTTCATGGTCACAAACTGGGCTTGCATATCAGTAGGAAACGCAGGGTATGGTGCAGTATGAATGTTGACTGCCTTAGGCCGATTACCATGCATATTGATCTCAATACTGTCCTCATCCACAGTTAAGTCAGCACCTGCTTCATTCAACTTATCCAATACTGCATCTAAATAAGTCGCGTCAGTACGGCGGGCCTTAACTCGCCCACGCGTTACCGCCGCTGCTACTAGATAGGTGCCAGTCTCAATTCGATCCGCAATCACGCGATGGCTTGCATCATGCAAACTATCCACGCCCTCAATTACCAATTCAGCTGAACCTGCGCCAGACACTTTAGCGCCCATTGCATTTAAACAAGCGGCTAAGTCGACAATTTCAGGCTCGCGCGCAGCGTTTTCAATCACTGTAGTGCCTTGCGCCAAAGCTGCTGCCATCATTAGGTTTTCAGTACCAGTAACCGAAACCATATCCATGAAAATTCGTGCTCCTTGCAAACGCTTACAGGTTGCTTTGATATAACCATCTTCGATTACCACATCAGCGCCCATTGCTTGCAAGCCTTTTATATGTAAATTGACGGGTCTGGAGCCAATAGCACAACCGCCTGGCAACGAAACTTCAGCATGTCCCATGCGTGCCAACAAGGGCCCCAACACTAAGATCGATGCACGCATCGTTTTAACCAAATCATAAGGTGCGCGAGTTTGGTTTAGACCAGAGGCATCAGCACAAATATTCATGCGCTCGTCGACCTCCATCGCTACTCCAAGAAAACCAAGCAAACTCATGGTGGTGGTTATGTCCTGCAAATGCGGCACATTGCTAAGGGTCAACTTACCATCAACTAGAAGGGAAGAAATTAGAATCGGTAGCGCAGCATTTTTTGCACCCGAAATTAATACCTCACCGTCCAGAGGACCGGCGCCGGTTACGATAAGCTTATCCATTAGTTTTTAACTCTAGACCTATTGATAGAAAATACTTGAATCTCAGCACTAAATTAACCTAGGACTCTAACGCTTGCTTTAACTCACCAGACTCAAACATCTCAGTCATAATGTCGCTGCCGCCAACAAACTCGCCTTTCACATACAGTTGCGGAATTGTAGGCCAGCTGGAGAATTGCTTGATGCCTTCTCGAACCTCATCATTACTCAGAACATCAACTGTGACAAATTCAGTCTCCAGTGATTGTAAAATTTGAATGGCACGCCCTGAAAATCCACATTGCGGGAAACTTACGTTGCCTTTCATAAATAACACAACGTTGTTCTCAGTTACGGTTTGTTTAATCTGTTGTTGCATATCGGGTAGTTGATCTGTCATGTCTATGTCCTCATTTGGAAGGGTCTGAGTGCTCGGTTTAGAGAACTCGACGCTAAGTATTGTTGGCAAATTTTTAACTGATTTAGTTTAACCGCCTTTAATAAAGGCAAGCTTATAAAAAACTAACAGCCCTTAAGGTAACTCCGATGGAGTATGGGTTTTCATTGAAAGCGCATGTACTTCTGCTTTCATCTTGTCACCCAAAGCAGCGTACACGAGCTGGTGGCGCTGAATACGTGATTTGCCATCAAATTCTTGCGCGACAATCACCGCTTCGAAGTGGTGGCCGTCGCCTTCGACGCTCACATTAGCGTCTTTAAAACCGGATTCTATCCAGGATTTTAGTTGTTCTGGTGTAACCATTTTGGAACCATAAGAAGTAAATAAAAATCTGCGTATTTGCAGGTCGCAAGAATACCCGAAACATGGCTTTACAGCTAGAGATAGAGGTCAATTACCATGATTTCGCACAGACCATTAACTGTGCGTAATCTAGGCCTTTGACGGGTTATGCGTCGCGCAACTTATACCCACTGCGAAGCATCCACATACAAGCCGCGGTCAAAACCGTCGCTGCCATAATCATAGCGAAGAAGCTTAGAATTACCGGCTGATCTGACTGTCCAAAAAAACCATAGCGAAATCCATCAATCATGTAAAAAAAAGGATTCCACTTTGAAAGCTCAGCCCAAAAAGGTGGCAATGAATTAATCGAGTAAAATACTCCACTTAAAAATGTTAAGGGCACAATCAGAAAGCTTTGAAACGCAGCAATTTGATCAAATTTCTCAGCCCATATTCCTGCAATCATCCCCAAAGCAGCCATTACATAGCTACCCAGCATAGCGAACGCCAGTACTACAAATATATTATCGATAGGTACCTGCACATAAAAAACCGCTAATAAAAACACGCCCAGACCAACCGCTAAGCCACGCATAATCGCGGCACCCACGTAGGCGAGGAAAAACTCAAACTCTGAGAACGGCGGCAGCATGATGAAAATCAAGCTGCCCATGACCTTTGACTGAATCAAGCTAGACGATGTATTCGCAAAAGCATTTTGAATTACCGCCATCATCAACAAACCCGGAATCAAAAATGCGCTATAGCTTACCCCAGCAAAAACCTCTACACGGCCTTCTAGTACATGCCCAAATACCAGCAGGTAGAGTAAAGCGGTTACCACCGGTGCTATAACGGTTTGCAACCAGACCTTGGCAAAACGAGAAATTTCTTTTTTAAAAAGAGTGAAGCACGCTATCCAGTTCATCTTATTGCCCTTTTTGTTCGGTCAAGGTTTTTTTTGAACCGGTCATACTCACGAACACATCTTGCAAGCTATCGCTTAACACGCAAACATACTCAATTTGCATAGGCGCGGCGCGCAATCGGTCCAGTATATCCATAATCGAATCTTTATCTCGATGCAGAGTAAGCTCAATTTCCTTGCCCTCTAAACGCACCACACGATCTTTTAATTCATGGGGCACTATTGCAATGGGATGACTGGTTCTGACTAATAACTTACTGCCCAGTCCACGCGCCAATAGAGCTTGCTTGGACTCGAGCGCAATAATTTCCCCCTGATCGATAATCGCTATGCGGTCGCAGAGCTCCTCTGCTTCTTCCAGATAATGTGTGGTTAATACAATCGTATGCCCCTCCCTGTTTAGGCGACGAACAAAACGCCACATAGACTGACGTAACTCTACGTCTACGCCAGCGGTGGGCTCGTCTAGAACTAACACTGGCGGTTTGTGCACCAGGGCCTGAGCAATCAGCACCCGGCGCTTCATGCCTCCAGAAAGCTGGCGCATATTGGTGTCTTGCTTATCGCTAAGATTAAGTTGTTCTAGCAGCTCATCAATCCATTCATTATTATTCTTGATTCCAAAATAACCTGATTGAAACTGCAAAGTTTCACGAACCGTGAAAAAGGGATCCATTACGATTTCTTGCGGTACAACTCCAAGGTTCTGGCGCGCCAGCCGATAATCAGATCGAACGTCGTGACCCAAGATTGATAACGACCCTGAGTCTACTCTCAGAAGACCGGCTAAAGCACTAATAAGTGTCGATTTTCCAGCGCCATTAGGGCCAAGTAAGCCGAAAAATTCGCCCTGTTTAATATCTAGACTAACGTTGTTCAGGGCTTGCAATGAACCATAGCTTTTATTAACACGGTCTATCATGATCGCGTTATGCAAAGGTTGACTACCATTGGATTGAGTCACGGAATTACCTATGAAAATAATATTGGAATAGAGTCGAGAAAATAACGGTGACTATAAAATCCATAAAATAATGGAACCGTCAGCTTGATAAAAAAGGAGCCGTCAGAGATTCGAGCTCATCAACTAAGTCGACCCCTCGACCACCCAATCGGCTGATACCTACTCAAGAGCAAAGAGCCGTCGCCGATCCAACGTATCGACTAAGCCTCAATAAATCGACTCACTCATACCTAGCAAGAATAAAGACCGATCTACCCGGCTGAGCGAGCATTTTTGGCTCTCAACTCAGCAATCAAACCGTCAACTCCTTTTTTAATAATGATATCACCAAAGGTATTCCGATAGGTTGCCACGAAATTAATTTTCGCGACTTCCATATTGTACGCTCGCCATTGAGTATCGCGACGGTTGCTCATAAACAGATTTACAGGATAGCGCTGACCATCCGCGGCAACCAAAGTTGCTCGTATAGTTACCTTATCCGCTCCCGGCGCCAACTCAACCGGCTCATAAATAACATCCTCATTGCCAGTATATTCAAGCAATGCGATAGCATAAGTTCGCATCAGGAACGTCTTAAACTCGTCAGAAAATGCCTGTTTCTGCGCAGCAGTTGCTGAACGAGCACTTTTACCAAGAATCAGGCTCGACATTCGATCCACATGCAAAGTAGGCACCAGCACCTGCTCAACCATGGCATAAAGCTTTTGACTATCTTTATCATAAGCGGCCCGATTAGCTTGAATATTGGTGATAATCCGATCAACAGTCGCTTTAACTACTTCGTCAGGCGCCTGCATGGCAAACGAAGTATTAGAAAATAATATCAGGCTGCCTAACATCAACAACTTGCATAATAGCCCGACCTTGATTGCCCGACATGGAGTGATTGATCGATTGGTAATTGTGCGATTCATAAATTATTTCCTATTACTAGATATCTTGCTGGAAAGAAGACCATTGGTCGTCGCTCCAATTGAATTTGTACCGAAATGCGATTAAAGAGCTCGGCAGGCTGGATTATAGTGAATATTAACTTAACAGCAGCTTAACTAAATCAAACAGTGGTTTATCGCTAAAATCAACACTTTTCTCAGCAAAAAGGCGTGAGTAACGATTGACAAGTCATGCTTAGGGGTTTGTGCAAGCTAATCACGACTTCATCTTAGCAACGACCTAAACATAGTGAGCTTTAAACATCAGCATAGTCAAGACCGTCGTTTGCTCTTTCCGCTTGCACATATTAAGCTTAGGTAGGCCTGTTGCGATTTAGTGTTTGCTGGCCCCCTAGGCCTTTTTACTTACCTTTTTAGTTGCTTTTTTGCTGGTTTTAGTAATACGGAGCGATCCAGCCTTAGTGTTATTGGCCACCATTTCCATATTCTCGTTTAACTTGAATAATAGAATAACCAGCTCAGCAACTACTCGAGCTAAAATAGCGCCGGTGGCGATAAACGCAATGCCTTCTATAAAATGAAAAAAACCACCTGAGAACATATGCCCCAGACCATTCCAAGCGACCCCTACTAAACATAACCAATAGGCTAAGCGAATTAGGCTCGGAGTTAACATTTCTTTAAAAAAAAACACTTTTTGAGCAAGCGGCTCAGCTAGCAATTCATTGATTTTATCGTTCATATTTAACTCTATAAGTTCAAAAAAGGGTTTAACTGCGATGTCAGTTATCAGCAGGCTAACACAACATTTGGGGGCTCAATTTACGTATAAACACAGCCGACCGCCGGTAGACACTAATTTACATTTAACCGGCCTTTATCCTGCTATACATTAAGGCCATTGCATAATGTAACCTAATGGTTATAGTTTATTTCTTTTCAAGGCTTTATAGTTGCAAATATCGCGTTAAAGCCAGACACTATGCGACCCCCTTATCTTACATTCAAACCAAGCTATTAGAACGCTTAGGTTTTCGAGAATTCAAAATATGACGATTACAATGGCCTTAGGACTAATTATTGCAGGGTTCTTCCTATTGATGTGGAGTGCCGATCTCTTGGTCGACAATGCCAGCGAGCTTGGACATCGACTTGGCGTCTCGTCATTTTTAATTGGCATCGTCGTGATCGGCTTTGGTACCTCTGCTCCTGAAATGTTTGTCTCAGCCGTAGCCGCGTTAAAAAATCAAGGCAACCTCGCCCTAGGTAATGCGCTTGGATCAAACATCACCAATATTGGTTTGGTACTTGGACTTGCCGCTTTATTACGCCCGCTTCCGGTCACAACCACTACCGCCCGCAAAGACATTCCAATCGTAATAACGGTGGGTGCCATCGCTATTTTTCTAGTTTCAGATGGAGTGCTGTCCCACATTGACGGCTTCTTCTTACTAGCATTGCTGATTAGTTATCTGGTTTGGTCAGCACGTAATTCAGAAGGCTTCGGCGGTGAACCCGCGATTGAAAACCTGGCTAACGATCCTCACGAATTGGACCTAAGCCTGCTAAACCACCCTAAGGGCAGGTCTACCAAAACAGCTGTTATGTGGACTATAGGAAGCATAATATTGTTAATGATTGCCTCACAAATGTTGGTCGAGGGTGCTGTAACCATTGCGCGGTCATTGGGTGTTAGCCACTTGGTTATAGGCTTAACCATCATCGCGATTGGCACTAGCTTGCCTGAGTTAGCAGCGGCCATTGCAGCAGCCCGCAAGGGAGCTCATGACATGATTATCGGCAACATCATTGGCTCAAATGTATTCAACACTCTAGGGGTGCTGGGCCTAACGGGCGCAATTCAGACGACTAAAATTGACACTACTGCGCTGGCGCGCGATTTCCCGATTATGTTGTTATTTACTATCGCAATGTTCTTATTTGCCAATTCGAAAGGCCACTTTAGTCGCCGCGAAGGCGCCAGCATGCTCACTGCGTATGTGGTTTATATTTGCTATTTAGTTTTCACAACGCTAAAGTAATTTAGCAGTTCAAAAGGTTCCCTAACCGAAAAATAGCAATAGACAAATGCTCTCTACATCAACCCTCGCCAGCCCAATACTGCGAGAATTGGAGTCAAGAAATGGTCCCACATAAAACGACTTTTTTAACCACTGCGCGCGAAGTACTTGAGATCGAAGCTTCGGCTATCGAACAGCAAATAAACGCGCTGGACTACCATTTTGAACAAGCTTGCCGGCAAATACTTGACTGCGAAGGTCGAGTGGTAGTGACGGGAATGGGTAAATCAGGCCATATCGCAGGTAAGATCGCGGCAACGCTGGCTAGTACCGGCACGCCCGCATTTTTTGTTCACCCTGGCGAAGCCAGCCATGGCGATCTTGGCATGATCACCCCAAAAGATTTGGTGCTGGCAATTTCCAACTCCGGCGAAACGCCTGAAGTACTCACCATATTACCAATCATTAAACGAATGGGCGTGACCTTAATTGGCATGGCTGCTGTCGCTCAATCGACTCTCGCAAGGCTATCCGATACCTTCATCAGAGTTTCGGTAAACAAAGAAGCCTGCCCAATGAACTTAGCACCCACTGCCAGCACTACGGCCACCTTGGCGATGGGTGACGCGCTAGCGATCGCCGTGTTAAAAGCTCGTGATTTCACAGAACAAGATTTTGCTCGCTCACACCCTGGCGGCTCATTGGGTCGTCGCTTATTGTTATACGTTGAAGACATCATGCACAGCGGCGATGACGTACCTTCGATAGGCCCAGATCAAACCTTATCTGATGCCTTGGTGGAGATGTCGGGCAAAGGCTTAGGCATGACCGGCGTCGTAGATACCGCAGGCTTAGTAATTGGAATATACACAGACGGCGACTTACGCAGGTCATTAGCCGCAAGTCATGGCTTAGGCACGCCAATTAAAGACATTATGTCAAAAAACCCGATCACCATCGAGGGCGATATACTCGCTGCCGAGCTTGTCACGATGATGGAAGCCAGCAGAATTAACAGCATATTGGTGACCAAGAACAATATTCTGGTTGGTGCGCTGAATATGCAAGATCTATTACGTGCAGGGGTGCTGTAATGAGGACGCTAGATAAATTCTCAGATCTTCCCAAGTTACCGTATGACGTACCAAGCGATGTAATGGCGGCTGCTAGCAAGATCAAACTGGCGCTATTTGATGTAGATGGAGTATTGACCGATGGCACTCTACTCTACGGCGAAGCTGGCGAGCAAACCAAAGCATTTAATGCCCTGGACGGTCACGGGCTAAAAATATTGCAGCAATCTGGAATCAAAGTTGGAATTATCTCGGCGCGTAAGTCTCTGGCTTTGCAAACACGCCTCAGCGATCTAAAGATTGCTCACAGCTTTCTTGGCGTGAACGACAAACGCGCCGTGTTTGCGGAACTAATATCAAGCTTACAGCTAAAATCCCAACAATGTGCATTCACCGGCGATGATGTTATTGATCTGCCAGTCATGATGGAGTGCGGATTGAGATTTTCAGTCCAAAACGGTCATTTTATTGTGCGCAATTTTGCAGATTGGGTAGCACCATTTTCAGGTGGCCACGGTGCAGTACGCGCTATCTGCGATGTATTGCTTTATAGCCAGAAGACTTATCCAATAAATTTGCAAATAGACTCATCGTCCCAATAATGTAAAACAGCCTCTCTTAAAATATAGATGAACTCCTTAAAGACTCATTAAAGGTTCCTTTAGTAAAAACAGCATGGATACAATGGCAATTAGCACCAACCGCGCATGAAGCAGCTCGAAACCGCTCTCTATATTTCAATCCTCGGCATTGTTGGGCTATTCGGCATCTACTTGCAAAACTCCCTCATGGAAGACGAGCCTGAAGAGCAGAACTTTCAAAACCGTCACGACCCCGATTATTATATTGAAAATTTTACCGCCACAGGCCTGGATAAAAACGGTCAGCGACGCTTCGTAATCGAAGCAGAGCGCATGGCTCACTTTCCCGACGATGACACTGCTTTGTTAGATTTACCTCATGTCGTTGAATATGAAGTGGGCTTCGCCCCGAGGCATACCTATGCAGACGAGGGCTGGATGTCGTCCAGTGGCGATGAGATAATATTAACCGGCAATGTGAAAATTGTAGTTGAGAAAGATTCACGCGGACCAGGCGGCACCATGAAATCAAAACGTATGAGGATTCTATTAGATAAAAGCAAAGATGGCGGAGGCTTATTTAAATAGTCACTAACTAACCAAGTTATCGTTCAGCTACGGTACAGTGTACTATGCTAATATCTGCTGCGACAAACAGCGTCAAGCTGATTAAAAATCACCGCTTAGCCAGTTATAATGGACCTAAGCTGCCTGCGATAGATTTAATCAGAAGAACTGTTTAAATCTAACCACTGTGCAGTTACAAAGGCCGTACTTGCAGTACCAAAAGAATAGCGTCGCAGACGACATTCACTAAACAAACTAAACCGCGTAGTTTTACATGAAACTTATTAGTCTTACCAGAACACTGCTAACCACAATCGCGCTACTCTGCGCTACCACCACACAAGTGCTCGGGCTCAGTACCGACCGCGATCAACCCGCGGAAATTGAAGCCGATGATATCGAATTTGATTTCAAAAACGGCACGCGTACTTATATCAAAAATGTATTGGTTGTTCAGGGTACATTGCGAATTAAGGCAGATAAGGTGGTCGCAAACTACGGTGAAAAAGATCTAGAAAATGCCACCGCCTGGGGTTCGTTAGCGCGATTTAAGCAACGCCCAGACGACAAGCCTGATGATACTGAAGGCTGGGCCAGAAAAATCATCGTTGACCAGGTGAACAACACCATCACGCTGATTGGCAAGGCCGCATTGAAGCAAGGCCCGAATACCGCACGCGGCGACACCATTGTCTACAATATGGCGACCGACAAAATGAAAATATCCGGCGCCTCTAGAGTACAGGCTGCAGGTAAAGATGGCCAGGCGCCTACACGCAAGCTAGAGGATCCGTTCAAGAATGACAATCAAGGCCCGCCAGCAGCAACCGCGGCTAAACCCAAAGCCAAAGCCAACACTACAGTCGCAGAGGGATCAAGCAGCAAGGGCAATAGCGACTCTGAGCCAGTAGAAACAGAAACTGTTGCAGAAGCAGCACAGGATGATGAGCCGGCGCCGGCGCCGGCTAAATCAGGTCGTTCTCGCTTGATAATTCAACCTAAGTAACAATCAGCATGTTAAGGCCCAAATGAGTGTTCTCGCGCTATGAGTATTTTAGAAACCAAGAATCTATGTAAAAGCTATAAAGGGCTCGAGGTTGTAAAAAAAATCAACATCAGTGTCGAAAGCGGCCAGGTGGTAGGGCTGCTAGGGCCAAATGGCGCCGGCAAAACCACTAGTTTTTACATGGTCGTAGGCTTGGTTCGCAGTGACAGTGGCCGGATCCTGCTTAACGGCCAAGACATAAGTCATTTGCCGATGCATTCTAGAGCTAAGCTGGGCATAGGCTACCTACCACAGGAGCCGTCAATATTTCGCAAGTTAACCGTTGAAGATAATCTGATGGCGGTGCTTGAAACCGATCGCCGTACCACCCTGCAAGAGCGCCGACAACGGGTTGAGCAGCTTTTGGAAGAATTTAATATCGGCCACAAGCGCGACACCCTAGGCATATCACTTTCAGGCGGCGAACGCAGACGGGCTGAGATAGCCAGAGCCATCGCCTTACGGCCCTACTTTATTTTATTAGACGAGCCATTCGCAGGCATCGACCCTATCTCGGTTGGCGACATTCAACAGATTATAGATTATTTGAGAAACACCGGCATTGGGATCATCATTACCGACCATAATGTGCGAGAGACTTTGGACATCTGTGACCACTCTTATATTTTAACAGAGGGCAGTGTTTTAACCGAAGGAACCGCAAAACAAATATTAAGCCACCAAGGCGTACGGGATGTATATCTTGGATCTAAATTTAAGATTTAGTTTATTTTGGCTTCTGCAATACAGCAAGTCGAGTCTAGTTGGGAAACAAAACGCCTTTTAAATTTAATGGCATTATCACAGCCTTATGACTAGAATTAGTTTATGGTTTAGTAGAACCCGTTGCTAACACAGGCACTCGTTAGCCGTACAAGCACACTTAGTTGTCGCCTCACGGCTCGATTATCACTCCCAATGTAACGATCAAACCGATTAACTACCAAGCAATCTAATTACCCAGCTTAGATGAAGCAAAGCCTTAACTTAAAACTTGCTCAACAGCTTTCGCTGACCCCACAGCTTAAGCAGTCTTTAAAACTATTACAGCTCTCCTCGCTGGAATTAGAACAAGAAATCCAAATCGCCGTCGACAACAACCCTCTACTTGAGAGAATTGAAAATCGTGTCCCCGACGTGTTACCAAGCACCAATGAAGTCACAGATACTTCCGAACCGTCTATTGAGATTACTCGCTACGATTCTATAAGGGTTGAAGAGGAATTCAATAATAAATCTTCGAAGGCATTTGATACCCTCAGTCTTAGCGAAAGCCAAGCTGCGCCCAGCTCGGATCAAACCTATACTGAAGCCAGTAATTTTTTAGTCAGCCATAATAGCTTGAACGATCACCTAAGTTGGCAAATACAAATGACGAATTTAAGCCAGCGAGACAAATTAATTGCCAATACCCTTCTGTACAGCTTAGATGAAGAGGCGTATTTAAGA
>JBLHMH010000083.1:0-14374 GCA_047621785.1 Polaribacter sp.
ATAGCCCTAAGCGAAACTAATAGCCCTAAGCGAGGTATTTAAGGGTAGGGCGCAGAGGCTATGTCGAAATTTCAGCTGTGTTTAACTTGATGCCTCGGCGCCTACAAGAGATAGCGAGCCATTTTTCTATCTTTTTCCCGTTATCACATTCCCTCAGATGAGTCATGCTCCCTACACCAGCTGACTACTACCTTATTCTCGCTACACTGTGCTAGAAGTTTGTTTTTAATGGTTTTTTCATTAATTAATGGTTAGATTTGGCCTTTTACTAGACATAAGGCAAACAATTATTAATTGCTGCTTATGTGATAGAGTAGCTTAAAAATAAATTAGGAGTTACCTATGCCTGATCAAGATATTGAGTTGCCCGTGTGGTTTTGGGCGATTGGCGTGCTCGCCTTACTTTGGAACGCTGTTGGCATGATGGCGTTTTTAGCGGACATCAATCAAACACCAGAAACATTGGCGCGATGAGCGAGACCCACCGTAACCTCTATGAATCCAGACCCGGTTGGGCTTTTCTAGGCTATGCCACCGCAGCATTTTTTGGGGTTGTTAGGATGCGTCGCATTATTAATGAGCGCGTAAGTTCGCGACTATTTTGTTTATGCTTTCACTGCTGGGTTTAATAGTGCAAAATCACTATTCATTCGGAGTTGCTAGAGTTGAAGATATATATTCCGCAAGCGCAGTCATCTTACCCGCGATGGTTGTTGTTATTGCGATCCATTTAATCTGGTTTGCTCGAGCTGCCACCGCTAAAAATTGGTTGAAATAATGCAAAACGACAATACTGATATTCACGTAGAACTCAGCGGACAAGCCTGTGGTGCTACCGTGACCAATATAGATCTCTCGAAGCCCATCGCGGCCGAGCAAGTTACGCAAATTCGTGATGCTTGGTTACAGCATCATGTTCTGGCTTTCCCAGACCAAGCAATGTCAGATGATGATTTAGAGCGCTTTAGTTTGGAGTTTGGCCCATTTGGAGATGACCCATTTATTGCCTCGATTGAGGGCAGAAAGCATATTGTTGCCGTGCAAAGAGATGCTGACGAAACAACGCCTATTTTTGCGGAAGCTTGGCACACCGATTGGAGTTTCCAGGCGACGCCACCAGCTGGCACTTGTCTTTATGGAATCACTATTCCACCCCACGGAGGCGATACCCTATTTGTTGATCAACACAAGGCTTTGCAAGCTATGCCCAAGGACTTGCGTGCTCGCTTAGAGGGCTTATCTGCAATTCATTCTGCGCGCCAAGGATATTCGCCTGAGGGGGCCTATGGTAAAGGCGATGCTGGACGTAGTATGTCAATTATCTCCTCAGATGACGCCAACGCCTTACAACTCCACCCAATACTCCGAGCGCACCCTGAGACTGGAGAGTTAGGCGTGTTTGGCTGTGCAGGTTATGTACTTGGTTTCGAAGGTTTAGAGGCCAACGAATCCGACCAGCTATTGATGGATTTATATCATTGGCAGACTCAAGAACAGTTTCAATATTGTCATAAGTGGCGGTCAAATATGCTGTTGATGTGGGACAACCGTTCAGTTATGCACATGGCTACAGGTGGTTATGAAGGGCATGCCCGTTATCTGCATAGGACGACTATCGCCGAACGCGCAGGCTGATGGTTTTACGAAGCGATGCGTTTTAAAACAAGTTTAGCTAGTTTTGTCGATTGCGATCAAGATTAGTTTATTTATGTTTAGCATTGTATTGACATGCCTTATGACGAAAGTAGAATATACTGATGGTGAAAATCACATATCTTTTCAAGGAATAACATGATTAAAGTTATTACACGTTTGAGGCATATCTTACCATCCGCATTTGTTACTCTTGGTCTAACGGCTTTGGGGCTTGCGTTTTGGAGCAATACACCAATACTACTGACTAGTGATGCACAAGCTAAAGTAGCTGATGGCACAGTTAGAAGAGCAGATAATTTTGTCCTCATAGATCACCAAGGAAAGGCGCAGGAGCTCTATTATCATCGTGATGCTAAAGCAGTGGTCATTATGGTGCATGGCAATGGATGCCAGATTGTACGCTCAAATTTGGACGAATTTAAGCAATTGCGTGATGACTACCAAAAGCTCGGCGTAGAGTTTTTAATGATAAATGCAAATCGCCAAGACACTCGGCAAGCCATCGCAGATGAAGCGCTGGAATGGGGTGTGGACATGCCAATATTGCAAGACAAGGTTCAGCTAGTAGCTGCTTCTTTGGGCCTAGTTCGTACTGGTGAAGTATTGGTGATTGAGCCAGGCTCATGGAATATTGTATACCGTGGCGCATTGAGTGATCGAGTTGACTATGAGCGTCAGAAAGCCAAATCGATCAAACACTATGTTAAAGATGCGCTGGATTCTGTTTTAGCTGGTAAGCCGATTGAATTGGCGCAGGTAGTATCACCCGGCTGTATTATTAATTTTGACGCTGTGCCAAGTGATATCAGTTATGCCGAGACCATCGCGCCGATTCTTAAAGAAAATTGCGTGGCTTGTCACGTAGAAGGTGGCATCGCCCCTTGGGCAATGTCGCAATATGCGATGATAAAAGGCTTTGCGCCAATGATACGCGAAGTGCTTCGAACCAAGCGTATGCCACCTTGGCATGCTGACCCCGAGGTTGGTCATTGGGCCAATGATCAGGCGATTTCAGAGCAAGATTTAAAATCTTTAATCCATTGGATTGAAGACGGCGCCCCACGCGGCGAAGGCCATGACCCATTGCTGGCAGTCCCCGTGCTTGAATCCAGCTGGACCTTGGGCGAACCTGATCTGATTATCGACATTCCAGCGTATGACGTGCCGGCTTCTGGAATTGTTGACTATAAATTTCCAACGGTGCCCAATCCCCTAGATAAAGATGTATGGATAGTCGCTGCCGCTATTATTCCTGGTGACCCCAATGCGGTACATCATATTCTAGCGGGTTCATCAGCGAGAGCTGAGTTAGAGGAAGATATTGGAGATATTTTCGAGAATTTTATTCTTACTTATGCCCCTGGCAATGCGTCTGGGCATATGCCGGAAGGCACCGGAGTGTTCGTCCCTAAAGGCGGCGTGTATCAGTTTCAACTGCACTACACCCCCTATGGTAAGAAGGCCACCGATCGCAGCAAGCTAGGCCTGTATTTCGCCGACCAGCCACCTAAAAACTTTCTTCGTGAGCAGGTGATGGCAAATCAGTCGATTAGTATCCCTGCCAATGTAGATAGACATGAAGAGCATGCCTATTTTAAATTTTGGGAAGACGCAACCATTTATACTCTGTTTCCACATTCTCATTATCGAGGGCGCAGTTCTGACTTCAAACTTATTTACCCAGACGGTAAAACCGAAACAATTTTATCGGTACCGAACTATGATTTTAATTGGCAGCGGTCTTATCGATTGGCGGACCCAAAGCAAGTCCCAGCAGGCACACGAATCCTCCACTCGACAATTTATGACAACTCTAGTAAAAACCTCGGCAACCCAGATCCAAGCGCGGTAATCACTTGGGGCTTACAGTCAGAGGAAGAGATGCTCTATGGTTCGATGAGCTATAGTTGGGATAACGAAACTTCGTCTAAACCGATTAACAAACCAGGTCTAAACCGGATATTACAAATAATGGGAGCCTGGGATCAGAATATGGATTCCAAGGTAAGTCCCAGCGAGTTACCAAGCCGTATGCAAAGCAAGCTGGGTGTTAATTGGGCCAAATTTGATCTAGATGATAATGGCTTAGATTTAAAAGAGCTTGGCGAGCTGTTAAAGGGCGTGGGTTCAGAGATTTGATAGGATAAGAGAACTTAGCGCCGCCCGACAATGGTTAAAGACCCGCATTCTGTCGTCATTCAACAAAATTAATGTAATGTTCGTGAATGATGTACTAATGATTTAGTAAATAGTTTCCTGCATACGCTTTGGATAATTTTTGTCGTAACTATCACTATCAAATTTTTGATTCTTGTTTGCCGCAAAAACTTTAACCATCTGGCCCGCAGTGGGAAGCTCAGACCTATCAATATGCTTAGATGTGTCCCAAAGTTTTGAACGGGCGATGGCTTTTTGACACTGGAAATAGACTTTCTCTACATTGATAGACAACACGCTAGAAGCCGCTTTTCCGTTTATTGCGAAGGACTGGCATAAATCATCGTCGACCAGAATTTCTGCTTTTCCAGAGAGGCGGATAGTTTCACCAGCATTTGGCACCAAAAATATTAGTCCCACTGTGGGATTTCTAATAATATTTTTTATGGAGTCCAGGCGGTTATTGCCTCTGCGATCAGGTAACTGTATACACTTTTCGTTTACTACCCTTACGAAGCCAGCAGGGTCGCCACGAGGTGAACAATCAAGACCGTTGTCGCCACTTGTCGCTAAAATCAGAAAAGGAGACTTTTTGATAAACTGGCGGTAGTGATCGTTAATGTAGTCGACTTCCTTCCACAAAGCTGCGGGGTCCGCTTCACCATATACTTGCGCTAATTGTTGCAGTGAATTAATCGATTTCAATTGAGAGGCCTCTGGTTTAGCTGTGAAATCACTGATGTAGTGAAATGTTGTCCCTAAAGGTACCATAAGCACTTACGCTGTCTGACTATCCAAATGTATTTATTGTTTTATGAGAATAGACTTTCTAATTGTAGGTGCTTTGTTTAGTTTTACTGCGGCCGCGCTGCACATAGGCATTATCCTGGGTGGGCCTAACTGGTATCGAACTTTCGGAGCAGGTGAGGCTATGGCAAACATGGCTGAGGCGGGCTTACTTAAACCTACCTTAATTACGGCCAGTATGGCAGCAATTCTTACTATATGGGGTTGTTACGCGTTGTCCGGTGCTGGGCTAATAGTAAAACTGCCTCTGCTAAAGTTAGCTCTACTTGCAATCACACTTATTTATTTAGTGCGTGGTTTGGCAGGTTTTTCAGCTGTCTTTTATCCTAATCACCCAGTTGTCTTGCAGAATAGTTCAAGTTTTTGGGTCTGGAGTTCTCTGGTCTGTTTAAGCTTTGGCGTAGTGCATCTAATAGGTTTAATAGATCGCTGGCCAAGCATCGGCTAATTATTCTTGTTCGATCAGTTTCGCCATCACTTCAGGCTTTAGTAATTCAGCCCACATACCGGACTGTTTTAATTTCGCCGCAGAAATTTCTATCGTATTGCAGGTCTGCATAAGATTAATAATGGTTTGGTCGTCGCCCAATAACTGTTTAGGAGTATTACTTTGATCGCTTAGTTTAGCTATTGAATCGTAGGTTTTAAGAGCGTCTTTCTCTAGGCCGCTAACATAGGCTTGTGCAACCTTTCGACCCTTAGATTTTTCTATTCCTTGCAGAACGCATGATGACGCTTCACGAATTTCATCATTCCAATTCCAATCCGGTATTTTATCTGCCAAGGATGGAACCCTCGACAAATAAAATGCGCCCTGTTTGGCGCTGATCTGTTCCATCGCCAGCTCCAGTCGGTCTAGACGGTCGTCTGCATTGACATTGCTATGGGCAAAGCTGAGGACGAATAAAGTTACGTAGGCTATTTTTTTCATGGCTAATGGGTAAAGCGTTGAACAACAATTAAATTCAGATCTACAAAATCAGATTGTTTAACTATTCCTAATAACAGCTTGGTTAAGCCGAACGGTAACTCTAAAGTAACTCTGATCTAAACACTAAGGTCGGTTACGCCCAAGATTATCATGACTTTCTACCCAATCGCCGGCGATCACCGCTGAGGCTAAAGACAATTCACCGGCAAGCACTGTTGCTGCACATATCTCGGCAAGCTTAAGCGCTTTGCCCTGACCGTAGCAGCCCATAATTTCTAGGCATTCACGCTGAGTCGCTAAACCCGTGCCGCCGCCATAGCTGGCAACAATGACAGAGGGAAGCGTGATCGACCAGTAAAGGTCGCCATTATCACGTAAGTCAGCATAGACAATGCCTGCCTGAGATTCAGCGATATTCGCTGCGTCTTGGCCAGTGGCAATAAAGATAGCCGCCAAGCCATTAGCTGCGTGAGAGCCGTTGTTACTAGTGCCGGCTAACATTCCGCCAGTATTGGATACCTGACGCGCTCTAAACAAAGATTTGGTATCGGTATGCATACGCTCCTGTAACGCAGCATTTGGAATCACAACTTCAGCTACCATTCTCGCGCCACGCGAGTGGAGGGTATTTAGCTGTGAATGTTTTTTGTCAGTATCGATTGCGCCTGAAAGGGTGAAGCGTGTTTTCTCGGGGTAATTGTCCATGATCCATAAGCAAGCAGCGTTGGTAGCCTTGCCACACATGTTCTGCCCCGCAGCATCACCAGTGAAATAGTTAAATCGTAGGAACCGCATACAAGAAACGCCATATTGCTCTACATGCGAAAGCTTGCCGACCGATGTGGTTGATTCAGCAGCAGCTCTAATCGAATCCAAATTAGCATCGAACCAAACTCCAAACTCACGAGCCTGTTGAGCATTATCAAAATGGAACACCGGCGCACGTTGCATAAAACGTTCGATGACAGTAGTTTTGACGCCACCAATTTCAGATAATAAGCGCATGCCTCGGCTATAGCTTGCGATTAGCGTACCTTCGGTAGTCGCCATAGGAACATAGAAATCACCCTGAGCATGTTCGCCGTTTATGCGAACGGGGCCAGCCAAACCGATGGGTACTTGAGCGACACCGATGGCATTTTCTATGTTTCCAGCCAGACTAGCTGGGTCTATCGAGGAGTGAGCAACGTGATTTAATTGAATTCCTGTTTGCTGCTTAACAAACGCTTGGCGTTGTTCGATTGCCTTTTGAGAATAATCGTTTTCTTTATCTCGGGGGATTCGAACTGCTCTTAAATCACTCTCGGGTCGTTTCTGCTCGCTCATTATTTTTCTCTTAATAGTTGGTTTGGCTTAAATACCCGGTCATCGTCAAGCCTAGCCGCAACTATTTTGACTGATTTAGGCGCTTGATTTGTGCTGCGAAGTTAATATAATTTAGACTCATCTAGTGCAAATAATTATAGCTTAACTCTCATGGCTTTTAACGTAAAATCTCGTTCGGCGGCTTTTGGCGTGCACTTGCTGATTAGTTTGTTCCTCCTTGCATGCTTATTATCATTGATTTTCTTTGTTTGGTTTCCTTATGATTTTATTTTTGCTGGCGGCATCGAAGGCCTCAAGATTATTATGGGGGTTGATCTAGTTCTTGGCCCGCTGTTGACCTTAATGGTCTACGTGCCAGGAAAGAAGGGCCTGAAATTTGATCTCACCATCATCGCAATTGCTCAAATAGGATGTTTGCTAGCTGGTTTGTGGGTGGTTCATAATGAGCGCCCAGTAGTACAATCGCTGTCTGACGATGGAATCTATATCAGCGCGGCATCGGTCTTTATTGACCCTTCTGCAGTTGCTAAGGATCTACCTGGCGCCAGTCCAAAGTTTGTGATGCTTGATTTGCCCGAGACTGCCGCCGAAATTAGAAAGGTGAAATTAGACTCGCTGCTGAGAAGAGGTGGCGTGGTAGAGATGCGTAAAGATTTATATATCCCAATGCGAGATATCAGTTTAGATCAATTTCAGGCGCGACTGGCTTTGATTAAAAGTACCCTACCTGCGCAAGGCTTGGAGTGGTTTGAAAAACAAGGCAAACAAGGCTGCACGTGGGTGCCTGTGCGTTCAATTCATGTCACTGGCTACGGTTGTGTGCACCCAGATAAGGGTGTTATTCAATTAAGTAACCGTCTTTATTAAGAAATAGTTGCTAGCGCAAGAAGCCTGCTAGAATCGCCTATCAACAATTAGGGTGTAATGAATTGTGTTTTCAAATTTAGTCGCGAAGTTGCCGTCTTAGATGGCAATAAATTCTAAGCAAAGGACAAACGCTACGCGCTTTGTATTGCTAACCGTTTTTGTTTACTCCATGGGTTTCGGTATCATCATGCCGATTTTGCCTGAGCTAATCATGGAGCTCGAGGGAGTCAGCTTATCGCGGGCTACGTTGATTGGTGGTTTCATCGCTTCTGCCTATGCCGTATTTCAGTTCCTTTTCGGGCCGATGGTGGGCAACCTAGGCGACCGCTTTGGGCGTAGGCCAGTTTTCCTGCTGTCGCTGATGGGTTTTAGTATCGACTTTTTTCTTATGGGTTTCGCGCCTAATATTATCTGGTTGTTTGTTGGCAGGGCAGTTGCCGGCGGTTTAGGCGCCATCTTTGGCCCCGCCAATGCCGCGATGGCTGATATCTCCACGGGCGAGAATCGGGCAAAGGGCTTTGGTATGGTGGGCGCCGCATTTGGTATTGGTTTCATAATCGGCCCAGCATTGGGTGGTGTGTTGGGCGATATTGGCACCAGAATTCCGTTCTTCGTGGCCGCAGGTCTTGCCATGGCCACTTTTATTTACGGTTGGTTTGCCTTCCCTGAAACAATGCTTGAAGAAGATCGGCGGCCGTTTTCGTTTAGACGGGCTAATCCAATTGGTGCATTTCTAAGCTTAAGCAAGCTACCTAATGTGCTTGGAATTAGCGTCGTTTTTTTTATGTGGGTGATTAGCGCCAACGTTTACGCCATTAGCTGGGCTTATTTCGCACCGGCTCAATATGGTTGGGATAGTAAAGCGGTGGGTTTGTCCTTGGCCGTTGTCGGGATTTCGATGGCGGTTGTGCAAATTTTCTTGATTGGGCGCATGGTGTCTCGTTTTGGCGAACGCACCACGGCTATTACCGCAATGATTGCCGGACTTGGGTCTCTATTATTTTATGCCTTTGTAGAAAATAGCACGCTTGCTATAATTTCCCTTCTGTTTGTTGGTTTTCAAGGAATGGCGATGCCTTGTATTAACGCCATGATGTCTCGCCGAACGCCTTCAGACATGCAGGGTGAACTGCAGGGCTATAACGGCAGTATGTCGGCGCTAGCCGCTCTCGCTGCACCGTTAATTTACAATACTTCTTTGTCTTATTATACCAGCGATTCAGTGCAGCAGCCTTTTGCAGGCGCACCGTTTTTAATAGCTGCAGGCTTAGCTTGCCTGGCTTTGATTATGCTGATTCTGACCAAGCCGGTTCAATTACAAAGCCCGTAAGCAATTTAGCCCGCAGGCGAAACACTCGTTTAAACAAGAAACTAGTTAATACGCTCAAAAGTCTAAAACACAGAATTAACACGCAGAGACTGCGCTTGACTGGGCAACGACCCTTATCTTAGTTATATTGTCTTTGAACTTTTCAAATCAACATTGTCCTTATGAATAATATTACTCAAGCCATCACTCAATATTGGAACTCAGCATCTGCTTTCGAGCAAAGCGGATTGGCTGTCTTGGCCACCATCGCGTGTTTTTATCTAGTCCGCTATGTGATTATTTTGCGCCTGGAAAAACTAACCCGTAATACTGATAACGATTTGGATGACCGCTTAGTGCATTTCCTTAAACAGTTTTTATGGTTGGTGGCTATCGTAATAGGCTTGATCTCGATTTTAAAAATCAACAATATCAAAGTAGGCCCAGTATTGGCCGGCGCAGGGATCTTTGGTATCGCTATAGGCCTAGCTGCTCAGGAAACGCTATCCGATATTATCTCAGGCATATTTCTTATTGCCGATCGGCCGATACGTATTGGCGATCGTATTGTTATTGAAAAAATTGGCAAACATTGGGGAGGCTGGGGCGATGTTGTTGATATTGGCCTGCGCCGCACCATGATTCGCAACACCGATGGCGTGATTGTTAATTATCCAAACTCCGCCTTGGTCAAGAGCACAATCAAGAACTTCTCCTTTGACCCCCAGCCGGTGCGGGCCCGGGTAAGATTTCAAACAGACTATTCTGCAGATATCGATTTGGTTAAACAAACCACAATTGATGCGATTAATCGTATTGATGGAATTATTGAAAATACGGTCACCGTCGTGATTCGCTCAATGTGGGACGATGAGCAGGGTCATCTGCTCTCTGGTATCTTGTTTGAAGCTCGCTATAAGCTACTGGATGTTAAGACCCGTACTCCCCTTAGATCCGAAGTACTTGAAAGTATTTTAAAAAACTTCCACAAGGCTAATATTCCTATGGCAGCCACACCTGTAAAAATAGTCTAGCATCTGTGAAAGGTTAAGGCTCTGAGTAAAGACGTTTTAATACCAAGGCTTATTGGCTAGTCAACTGTCTAGCAGTAATGTTAATTTACTAAAAACCAGTAAAATTATTTAGAAATTTGCGACGCTATCACTACGCGCCGCATCATTTAACTATGCAAGGCGAAAAGCAACTCGGTCAGAAGAAACGGTTTCAGCAGGTAGTAACTGATGATCTTGTGCGAAAAGCACAGGCCGGGGACATGCTCGCCCACAGCGAGATATACAAAATGTTCGCATCGGCAGTATTAACATTAGCGCGTGGGTTTTGCCGTAATCAGCATTGTGCTGAAGATGTCGTTGCTAATACCTTTATAAAGCTGATTAACAAGATTGGCTCATTTGAAGGTAGGGCACCCTTTGGTATGTGGCTGCGCCGAATTGCAGTAAATGAGTCATTGACCTATTTGCGCAAACAAAAAAAACATAGTTCGGTGCTATCCACTGATGACACCAGTTTTTTTGAAGACGGCGGAGAGTCGATGGGGCTTATGTCATTTGCTACTGATGGTCATGATTTTGCTAAAGTTCATAGCGACCAACATCAAGTGAGTGACGCCTTACGCGAACTACCAGAACACATTAGACTCATTGTCTGGCTTAAAGAAGTTGAAGGTTACACGCACGAGGAAATAGCTGTGTTAGTTGACAAAACACCGAGTTACTCGAAAAGTATAGTGGCAAGAAGTTACAAGTTTTTGCGAGAGCGAATGGGTACTCAAGAAAAGGCGAATACTTTGGCTGGCTCATAGGTGAATTAAAATGAAACTAAATATGCATGCAACAACTGAACAATTATTAGAAATTAAAGATGGTTTGTCTAATAGTGTGGCTGCTCACGTGCAGGGGTGTCAGGCCTGCCAAGATGAGCTTGCACAATTACATTGTTTGACTAGCCAAATGTTTGACGCTGCTAATCAGCAACCACGTCCTGAACTATGGAGTCGAATAATCGCCACTATGCAAATGACTGGCGATGTACAGAGTAAGCAAGAAGAGCGTAACCCAGTTGCGGTGGAAACCATTTTAGAAGAGAGAAGCTTGAATAGCTCTGGCGCACATGCAAATGTACCGGGAGAGCTACTTCTTGCTAACTGCTCTGGACTGAATAACAATCTATCTTTAAGTAAGGCAATTTACTCTTTGGCTGCGTCGGTATTACTGACCGGATTTATCGGCTTGTATATCTTTGGGCAGCAAAGCCCGAGCAATCATCAAGCTGCACTATTGCAGGCTAATATTCAGGAGCTTATGCTCAACTCTCGAGGAATGGAATTGGCCTTGCAGAATGTTGCATTCCAGAATGAATTACTTACCAGTTCAGAGCAGTCTGCTGCAGAGCGTTTATATTGGCGCTTAACCTATGTGGATCAAATGATTGATGAAGACAGCGCAAATAGAAAAAGTAATCCCGAACGCATCAAAACTTTGTGGAATGAGCGAATCGACGCCCTAAACGGCTTAAACCAAATTTATTATCAGCGTCAGCAAGAGTTAGATGATTCTGAAATATAGAGATAGGGGCGAATTTAAGTTCCGATCACCATTAAAAGAAACCTATTATGAATATCTACACGCACATGAAACGAGCTCTTATGAGTAAACCACAGCTGAACATTAAGACTAAGACGCCAACATTATTAGGCCTCTGCTTTTTACTCTGCTTTACGTCCACTGCGGTGTTGAGTGGTGATGAGTATTCAGAGAAGCATTTGACCAGCGAAATTGGCTTCCTGGCGAATAAGCTGTTGAACCTGAGTGGCAAAGATAATTATAGCATCGAAGTTGCGCCATACAAAAAACCCTTCATTGGCATTTGTACAGATATTAAACAGCAAGGGCTGGTTTTGACCTGCGTCACACCTGGAACCCAAGCTGACAAAGGTGGTTTGAAAACAGGCGATATTGTCACGCAAATTAAGGGATTGAATCTTGTCAACGCAGACGATAAAAGAACCAAGCGTGCTTATTATAGTGTGGTTGAAAACATGAAGACTGGAGATTTTATCCCTTTAACCCTAAGCCGCCACGGGCAACTAATGCAGTTGGATATCGAAGTAGGCGCAGTTAGCCACCCTGGATATAGCTTAAAAATAAGTAAGTGATTGGCTTAGCTTAAGGAATCGTATAAGGCCTACGTGGTTGGCTATTTAGTCCAAGCTATTTCTTTCGCTGTTTGTGGACCAATCATGGTTCTTTTAAGGCGCGGAGCGACTTCATGTCTGTTTTCGCTAATGGGGATTGACCGACCCATAATCTCAGCTCGGTTTTGCGGATGAACTGGCATCAGGTTTGGCTGCGCATACCCATCCGGATAAGCTGGTTTTCCATTGAATAAATCGTACTTGTCGACGGCTCCAAAAATATGCAGTAATTCGTGAGTGATAACAACGTTGTCAAATTCTTTATTGCTGTCGTTAACACGCGCATAGATTAGTCCGATCAGGGCGTTGCGCAAGCCTATCGAGTGCGCAAGCGACACTCCTCCGTCAGTGTCTTGATAAAGCACATACAAGCGGATCTGAGAATTATGATAGTCACTCGGTTGATTCCGCCAGGCCCACCAACGTAGAGACAGAGACCAAAGTCCTATTTCTAAGCTGGATGAATCGGGCCGCGGCGTAACTGGCGGAACGTTGTAAATAGGCTTGCTAAGACGAATATTTAAGCCGTGACTCAAGTCCGTTTTATAGCGAGCGGCTTGGCGAATTAGATAACGCTCTATATTGTCAAAGTCAGCCTGTTCGAGGTTTTCTACATAACTCAGGGTTGTTGGTGAGTCATCAGCCACTATTGGAATAATCCGTAGGTCCAGCGTACCAATCCAGCCACTACTAACATTTCTTTGCAATAAAACGGTGCTTGCAACCGACGCGAGAATCAGCGACAGGATAGTGATTCGGACAAATTTAAACATGAGGTAGAGGGAGTTCCTTGGAGCTTATATAGGAGGCTGCAAAGGTATTTGCATTGCTAAACTAGTTTGTTGTTCATTTGAAGTAAAAATCGTCATTTATTATAAGTATAGCCTGGCTTGATAAATGAAGGATAAGTCCTCAGATATATAGGCCCAACGCTCTTGTTAGATCGAGCAAATTAGAGTCAACAATCATTGAGACCATTATGGCTATCAAAATATCAGAAGTTTTCCACGGGCTGAATACCCAGCAGCTAACGGCATTAATAAATATTCTTAACAAAGCCGATGCGCATACAAAAGAAACCGGAGCTGACCAAGGCGAATTACTTGATGCACGCATAACTGAAGATATGCATCCCCTCTCATGGCAGATTCAAACCAGTTTAGAGCTGCTGGTTCGCGGTGGCGCCAGACTTGTGGGCCTTGAGCCTGGCTCGGTATCGCTTGAGGAAAGAGAGTTTTCAAAATTGGTGCCCCGGGTAAAAGAAGTCCAGGCTCAATTGACCAAAATGGATTCCAATGTACTTGATCACATTGGTGACAAAATATTTGAAATTCCTGCTGGCCCAGACACCACAATCAGCCTTTCTGGTAATGATTACGTGCTGAAATTTCTGTTACCTAATTTCTATTTCCACTTGAGTACCGCTTACGACATTCTTCGAATGCGTGGTGTACCACTTGGCAAACGTGATTTTTTAGGTCCAATAACCACATAGGATCGATTGGTCTATAAAGTTAATATGTAGAAAAAGAGGCTCCTTACAGAGCCTCTTTTTTATGCTGAATAATGTCTACTAGAACTAGCTGTTAGGCATTGTAGGTATTATCGTATTTGCTTATCGGTAATTCTCGAATACGCTTACCAGTTAACGCGAATATCGCGTTGGTCAGAGCGGGAGCAATAGGCGGCGTGCCCGGTTCCCCAGCGCCACCAAGTGATTCGCCACTATTAATAATACGCACTTCAATATCTGGCGCATCGTTCATTCTAACTGCACGGTAGTCGTGAAAATTACTTTGCTCTATGGCACCTTTGTCGATGGTTATCTCACCGTAGAGAGCCGCGCCTAGACCGTAAATTATTCCGCTTTCCATTTGCGCTTTCACGCCGTCAGGGTTAACAGCAAAACCTACGTCGGCAGCACAATAAACTTTATGCACAACAGGCGTGCCAGCGACTATCTCGGTTTCTACAACCTCGGCAACTACCGAGTTGAATGAGAGTTGTAGCGCAATGCCTCTCGCCCGACCAGCGGGCAAGGGTGTGTCCCAGTTCGCCATCTGCGCTGCAGTATCTAGTACCTTTAGGACTCTGGGTTGATCATTAA
>JBLHMH010000084.1:0-13899 GCA_047621785.1 Polaribacter sp.
GTTGTGATTGATCTATATGGGTTTTTGTATCAAGAAGAATATTTGCAGCGGACTGAAATAGATTTTCCATTTTCAGTTCAGTTGACTGACCTAGTGCTTCAATTTGCTTGTCGACCAAAAAATTAATGCTATCTTTTGTTCTGCCATAGGCGTAATAGGAAATGGTCGCCACAGTGATTAGAATTAGCGTTGAAATCCAAATCGTCAAGGTGGGTAATAGCTTAATCAGGAAAACGCGTTTATTTTTGGAGTTCATTTAGTGTCCTGGCTTAATTGAATTGGACACTTTAATAAAAGACAATATTGTTATTATTGGAGTCTCCATGAATCAAAAGCGAGTATACACTTGCTGCTGGATCAACGAATTTCATTAAGAAATTTTTTCCGATAAGGGGAGGCATTGGAAAAAACATTTCAAAAACTTACACAGGCTTTGATTGAACAAGATAAGCGATTTCTAATTATTGTTGATAGACGATTATGTTCTAAAAAGCACTTTGACACATACTTCCGTTTGACGCCGGGGGAAGGGATTTTGTCAACGAAACTAATACTTGAACTACAGAATAGGGCGGGTGAGAGAGAGTTTGTAATCGATACCATGAAAGGTGCTACCAATAAAATTCGTTGCAATGGTCAAGCTCTGGTTCCAGTTTACCTTACGCATCTGACCACACATGCCGAAAATATCAAGACTGAAGATATGGTAGGTCTTATATCAGCATTGTTAAGACGTTTCTTGCCGCTTGGGACAAAGACAACGCAAGTGAAAATTAGTTTTGCTTGTCGATTGGTGGGTTCCTTTCGATTTCGTATTGCACTTTGATGTTCAACTATCTTTGTTTTGATGGGTCTAGCGATGGATCCAAAAAGAAAAGCCCCTGACCAACTCATAGTTAATCAAGGGCTTAGCTTTGCCTTATGGCGGAGAGGGTGGGATTTGAACCCACGAAGGGATATTATCCCTTGCTGGTTTTCAAGACCAGTGCATTCAGCCGCTCTGCCACCTCTCCAGTAACTTTGCTGTGGCGCGCATGCAAGTAAGTTGCTTGGGCCAAACTGAGCGCGAATATTATATGAAGATTGTTCTTATGACAATAGTTTCCGTTAACTATCGAGAGGTTATTTCGAGCCCTTCAAAGAGGTTTAAATTAATTTCAAAAGAGGGGGTTGTAAGCGCGAAACAATTTCTCTATTATCGCCATCGCTTGTTTGTTGCGGGGTGGAGCAGTCTGGCAGCTCGTCGGGCTCATAACCCGAAGGTCGTAGGTTCAAATCCTGCCCCCGCTACCAAGTGATTTAGTCGTTGTTATTCAGCTGCTCGAATGGCAAATTAACTGCTAGATCAAGCGGTGAAAAATTAAGCCCGATTTTTGGTTTAATTCATTGCTACCATTTTGGTTTGGCTTATTAAGTCAAGCCCGCTTTAAGCGGGTTTTTGTGTTTATATTTAGCTATCGAGAAGTTATTTCGAGACTTTCAAATAGGCTTAAAATAATTTCAAAAGAAGGTTGTAAAGGTAAGACTATTTCCCTATAGTACGCCTTCGCTTGTTGTTGCGGGGTGGAGCAGTCTGGCAGCTCGTCGGGCTCATAACCCGAAGGTCGTAGGTTCAAATCCTGCCCCCGCTACCAAGTGATTTAGTAATTGTTATTCAACTGCTCGAGTGACAAATAAACTACTAGATCAAGCGGTGAAAAATTAAGCCAGATGTTGGGTTTAATCCACTGCTACCATTTTGGTTTGGCTTATTAAGTCAAGCTCACTGGAAGCCCCGCTTTAAGCGGGGTTTTGTGTTTATACCGTTGCTGTTTTTTAATCTTGAGAATTATTGTGATTAATTAGTATTTAGTTTAACGCGTTAGAAGTGCCGGGACAAATCGGAATTTTAATGTAAGCGGTATAACGTTGTTTAGCCAACATTGTTTGGCCAAACCGCACGGTTAAAGTGAGCTATAAGCTCACTTTTTTGTTTTATAAGTATTCGGTTTAATTTAGAGATAGAGATGGCATTAACAGTTACCCATATAGATGAGCTTTTACAGCCCGGCGCCGAGGCTTTGGGGTATGAGCTAGTGGCTGTTGAGCTGAGTGGTGGAGATACGTCGATTGTGCGTATATACATCGATCACGCTGATGGCATTACGGTTACTGACTGCGCGAAGGCGAGTCGACAATTTAGCGCTATTTTAGATGTGGAAGACCCTATATCCAATAAGTACACGCTAGAAGTGTCCTCCCCTGGGATGGATCGGCCGTTGGCGAAACCTCAGCACTTTATTGATGTTGTAGGCCAAGGTGTAAAAATTAAGATGGCCACTTTAGTAGATGGTCGTCGCCGCTTTACCGGTGAACTGGTTGAAGCGAACGAAGAGTTTGCCGTAGTAGAAGTTGATGGCGAGCAGACTGAGTTACCGTATGAAGATATGGACAGAGCACGCCTTGTGCCTGTCTTTGATTCTGATGAAAAATAATTAGACACGTATTATAAATAAATAATATAGGTTCCCAGTAAGGGGCCCTGATTGAGAATTAAGAGGCTAGCAGCATGGCAAGTGAAATTTTAATGATGGCAGAAGTTCTATCCACCGAAAAAGGTGTTGGTAAGAACATTATATTCGAGGCAATTGAGGCAGCATTGGCTACCGCTACTCGGAAGCGACATCGTGAAGATATTGATGTGCATTGCGATATCGATCAAACCAACGGATCTTATCGACCGTTTAGGGTTTGGGAAGTAATCGAAGACGATGCAGAGCTGGAATTTCCGTCTAAGCAAATGTGTATCAGCGCAGCGCGCGAGCATGATTCTGAGATTGAATTAGGCGGTTTTGTTCGTGAAGAGCTTGAAGCCGTACCATTTGGGCGTATTGCAGCGCAGGCGGCTAAACAAGTCATCATGCAGAAGGTTCGTGAAGCCGAACGCAATAAAATCACCCAAGAATTTGAGCCTCGTATTGGTGAAATGCTGTCAGGCGTTGTCAAACGCATGGAGCGTGGTGATGTGGTTGTTGATCTTGGTGGTGTTGAAGCAGTATTGCCGCGCAATAAAATGATTCAACGTGAGGGCCTTCGCCCTGGTGACCGAATTAGAGCGATTTTAAGCGAAGTTAAAGAAGCTAGTCGTGGCCCTCAGTTGGTCATTGATAGAATCTCACCGGAGTTAGTGCTTGCTTTGTTTCGCGCAGAAGTTCCTGAAGCCAGTGATAATATTATCGAAATTATAAGTGCTGCTCGTGATCCCGGTATTCGTGCAAAGATCGCGGTTAAGTCAAATGACAGTAAGGTTGACCCTGTCGGTGCTTGTGTCGGAATTAGAGGCTCGAGAGTACAGAGTGTCTCTAACGAGATTAATGGCGAGCGCGTCGACATTATCAAGTGGTCAGAAGATCCAGCACAATTTGTGATTAATGCCTTGGCACCAGCCGAAGTTGAGTCGATCATGGTTGATGAGGATAAAGGTTCGATGGACGTTATTGTTGATGAATCTCAATTGTCGTTGTCAATTGGTCGCGGTGGCCAAAATGTGCGGCTAGCCTCAGAGTTGACAGGCTGGGATATCAATATCATGAGCTATGAGCAAGCTAACGAAAAACTTGAAGAAGAGTCTTCGGGTGTTCGTGAGATGTTTATGAAAAAGCTAGATATAGACGCTGATGTTGCGACAATCCTAATCCAAGAAGGTTTTACAACCTTAGAAGAAGTGGCCTATGTGCCGCGTGATGAAATGGCAGAGGTTGAAGAGTTTGATGAAAACTTAGTCGACGAACTGCGACAGCGTGCTGATGACGCGCTGGTTACCATGGCTATTCAAAAAGAAGAAATGCTAAAGGGTGCTGATCCTGCCGACGATCTCTTGGGGATGGACGGGATGGATGAAACAACTGCTAAATTTCTTGCTATCAGTAATATTAAGACGATGGAAGATTTGGCCGAAGCAGCAACCGATGAGCTTTTAGAGATTGAAGGCCTGAATATTGACCAAGAACGTGCTGAGTCATTGATCATGACTGCGCGCCGCCCATGGTTTTTGGAAATGGGTATAGACCCAGACGCCGAAGATGAATCGGAAGAGGCGGTGGAGCGCTAACTAAACTAATTACTTATTAAGCAGTTTAGAAAATACATCAATAGCGATCCAAATAACCGAATACAAGTAGAGCAAAAACTATGTCCACCATTACAATAAAACATTTTGCCCAACAAATAGGCATTGAGCCAGAACGCCTTGTTAAGCAATTAAACGATGCTGGCATCTCAGGAAAGTCGGTTGACGACTCCCTTGTAGATGAAGAGAAACGCAAGCTACTAGAGTTTTTGCGTGGTGCTGGTGCGCCTGCAGCTGGAGCCGCTTCTGCGCCATCCTCATCACGAGGCAAAATAACCTTAAAGAAAAAAACGACTTCTGAAATTCAGCAAACGTCTCGTACTGGCATTGCCCGTACGGTTCAAGTGCAAACTAAGAAGCGTCGAACTTTTGTGAAACGTGAGGTTCTTGAACAAGAGGAACAAGATCGTTTGTTACATGAGCAGCAAGAGCTGGAACAACAGACAGCATTAGCACAAGAGCAACAGGCTCAGGCAGAAGCAGAAAAAGCTGCCGAGCAAGTACTAGAGACGACTGCAGAAGCTGTTGAAGTACCAGAGGCAATTGAAGTACCAGAAGAGGCTGAAGCAGTAGTAGAGACTGTAGAAGCACCAGTCACTCCAGAAGTCGAAGCCGTTGTCGAGAAAGCTGAAGTCATTACGCCTGCTGAAGTAGAGCCAGCTCCTGTAGTCGCAGAACCTGTAGTGGAGCCGGTTGCAGCACCGGTTGCTGAAAAACCAGCAGTAGAACCGGTTGTAGCAAAACCGGTTGTCGAAGCCAAGCCGGCAGAGCCAGTCAGAGTTCGTCGCGAAGTGGCCATGCCCTCAATAATTCGCAAAGCTGCGGATCGAGTACGGGTTTCACCTATCATCAGACAAGCTGAGCCATTACCCGCTGCGGCAAAACCAGCCGCCGATGACAAAGCAGGAAAGGGCAAGCGCAAGGCATTTGGCGGTCGTGAAGAATTACATGTGGCCAAGGGTCGTAGAAAACGCAAAGAGAAGCGTCGTCCGTCTAATATAACGTCTAGTTCTGGTGATCAACACGGATTCGAACGGCCTGTGGCGCCGGTTGTTCGCGAGGTTCAGATTGGTGAAGCCACTAGTGTGGCAGATTTAGCCTCGCAGATGTCTGTGAAGTCAGCTGAAGTCGTCAAGACGCTATTCAAAATGGGCACTATGGTGACCATTAATCAAACACTAGATCAAGATACGGCGATGTTGGTTGTTGAGGAGATGGGTCACTCTGCGGTGGAAGCACGGCAATCTGACCCTGAGGCATTTATCTCTAAAAACCAGGACATTGAAGTTGACGAATCGAACTATATGCCACGCGGTCCGGTAGTAACGGTCATGGGTCACGTTGACCACGGTAAGACCTCGTTGTTGGATTACATCCGTAAGTCTAAAGTTACCGACGGAGAAGCGGGTGGAATTACTCAGCATATCGGAGCCTATAAAGTTGCCACAGATAAAGGTGAAGTCACTTTCTTAGACACCCCAGGTCATGAAGCATTTAGCGCGATGCGTGCCCGTGGTGCACAAGCAACAGATTTAATTATTTTGGTAGTTGCCGCAGATGATGGCGTTAAGCCGCAAACGATTGAGGCTATTAAGCATGCTAAGAACGCAGGTGTTCCGATTGTTGTAGCCATTAATAAAATGGACAAAGAATCAGCTGATCCCGATCGCGTTAAACAAGAGTTAGCGACTGCTGAAGTCATTCCTGAGGACTGGGGTGGTGACGTAATGATGATTCCAGTGTCAGCACAAACTGGCGATGGTGTAGACGAGTTGCTTAATAGTGTGGCAATGCAATCAGAGCTACTTGAGCTTAAAGCACGCCCGGATGGTAATGCCGCTGGTCGCGTGATTGAAGCACGCTTAGACAAAGGTCGCGGCGCGGTTTGTACTGTATTAGTACAACATGGTGTCCTTAAATACGGTGATATTGTATTAGTGGGTCAAGAGACTGGTCGTATTCGAGCCATGGTTGATGATGCTGGTAATCCAATTAAAACAGCAGGGCCTTCTACTCCCGTAGAAATACAGGGTCTAAGTGGTGTTCCTTCTGCTGGTGATGAAATGGTTGTGGTCAACGACGAGCGTAAAGCGCGTGAAGCTGCTGAATTTCGCCAGCATCGTGATCGAGAAGGCCGATTGGCTCGCCAACAGGCGGCTAAACTTGAGAATATGTTCGCGCAAATGGGCGAAGGTGAAATCAAGAATGTAAATGTATTGATCAAAGGAGACGTGCACGGCTCGATTGAAGCACTCACTGAATCATTGATTAAATTATCTACTGATGATGTCAAAGTAAGTGTTGTACATGGCATGGTTGGTGCTATCAATGAGTCAGATATTAACTTAGCGATGGCAGCTTCGGCTGTTGTCATTGGCTTTAATGTACGCGCAGACGCACAAGCGCGAAAGCTTGCTGAGCATGAAGATGTTCAAATTCGTTACTACAGCATTATTTATGAAGTGATTGATGATGTTAAAGCGGCAATGGAAGGTTTATTAGATCCAGAGATTCGCGAAGATGTGCTCGGTTATGTTGAAGTGCGGGAAGTATTTCGTGCTCCAAAGATCGGTACTATTGCGGGTTGTTATGTCACCGAAGGTATCGTAAAACGCAATGCGTTTGTACGAATAGTGCGCGAGAGCGTGGTGATATTCGAAGGCACTATTGATTCGCTAAAACGTTTTAAAGACGACGTTAGTGAAGTTAAAATGGGCATTGAGTGTGGTATCGGCGTAGTTAATTACAATGATATTAAAGAAGGTGACCAATTAGAAATCTTTAATAAAGTTGAGGTGAAAGTTACTCTATAGGCATTTGTTTATAAAACATTTGTGTGTAGAGAAGCTAACTAGATATGCCAAAAGAGTACGCCCGCAGCGAACGTGTCGCGCAGATGATTATTCGTCATCTTGCGGTTATTTTGCGCAGTGAAGTCAAAGACCCACGGGTTGCTGGCTTAACCATTACCGACGTAGAAGTGACCAAAGACCTTAGACAAGCTAAGGTCTTTGTTACGACCATGTTGGACGATCAGTTAGACATTGAAGACACCATGCGAGCGCTCGATAGCGCTAATGGTTTTCTGCGTCGTAGTCTGGCTAAGGTGATTGATATGCGGCATTGTCCGAGTCTGTTGTTTGCCTATGATAATTCCATCTCTGACGGCGCGAAGATGTCTGCTTTGATTGATAAGGCTCTTAATCCCCGAGATTAATATTACTCATATTGTAGGGCGCCCCGTTACTCAATACTTTGCTTAAAGGTGGTGTATAGAATTTACTCTTTGTGCATACCGGTTTTGTGGATGTCGATTTTCCTCTATTTAGTAATGTGGGGTGTATCTCATTTTCTTAGGTGAATGTCACATGGATTTAGAATTCCCCCACTCCTGCCTGGATGGCGAGTTGTTCTGATTTTAACTTAGTTGGCGCGGGGATCAGCGAGACGCAATCTAAACTACGGTCAGATAAGCAAGCATTTAATATCGTGAAAACAATAAAGAACAACATTCATGGAATTGTCCTATTGGATAAACCTACTGGAATGTCATCAAATCATGCATTGCAGAGAGTTAAGCGTTTATTCAACGCAAAAAAAGCTGGTCACACCGGCAGCTTAGACCCGTTGGCAACCGGCCTTTTGCCAATTTGCTTAGGCCAGGCAACCAAGATATGTGAGTACCTCCTCCACTCGAATAAAAAATATACCACTGTCATTAAATTAGGTGAAACAACGGACACCTTAGATAGTGAAGGCGAAATTTTAGAAACAAGACCAGTCGCGGTTAGTGATGCGCAAATTGCTGCGTCATTAGAGCAATTTAGAGGTGATATTAAGCAGGTGCCACCGATGTACAGCGCCTTGAAAAAAGATGGTCAGCCGCTGTATAAATTGGCTCGCGAAGGAATAGAGATTGAGCGTCCGGCGAGGGACATGACGGTTCATAGTTTGAGTGCAGAGCGACTGGATGCTCGCCACATTAGGCTTGAAGTGCACTGTTCCTCTGGTTTTTACATTCGCTCTTTAGCGCACGACATTGGCCAAGTGTTGGGCTGTGGTGCGCATGTAGTTGAGTTACGCCGCACTGCAATTAAGACGGTGGGTGTGGAGCAAGGCATTGGCATTGAACAACTGGAGGCGATGGCAGACCCCCACCCTATAATTTCAAGCATAGATAGCCTAATCGATGATATACCGATTACTAAAATAAGCGATACGCAGGCTATACGCTTGATTCAGGGTAAGTCTACCCCTGCAGAAGCAGCTGAAGTAACACCGCTTTCAAGGTTTTATACCACCGACGGACGCCTGTTTGCAATGGGTGAAGTATCCTCAAGTGGGTTACTTAAAACCCACAAAATATTTGTTTTAGCTGAATAGCGGTACTAATCGTCAAGAAAATATAGAAAAACCAGTTAAAACAACAATGTTTTGGCGTATTAGGGGTGATTTTTACCGTTAAAAGGTTAGAATACGCGCGTCATTCGCACTGTTATTAGTGTGTCTGAAAAATCGTACCGAGTTTTCTACCCTTCAGGGAATCCGGTTTTTTAATTAATAGTTTTGAAGAGGAACTAGCAATGGCATTAACTGCTCAAGATAAAGCGAACATCGTTAAAGAATATCAAATCCAAGAAGGCGACACCGGTTCTCCGGAAGTACAAGTCGCATTGCAGACAGCTCGCATTTTGGACCTGTCTCCACATTTCAAAGAACACATCCACGACCATCACTCCCGTCAAGGTCTTTTACGCTTGGTAAACCAACGTCGTAAATTGCTTGATTATTTGAAGAAAAATGATGTCGAACGATATCGCTCACTTATTAAACGCTTAGGTTTGCGTAAGTAACAGAGTAAAAGATTTGTGCTGGCCCTATCAATTGATAGGGCCTTCGCACTTAAAGGGATTGAGTAAACAGGGCATTTGTTTCACGAGAAAATAAATCGAGTTTTAGTTAATCCCCAGTTTGTAGGAAACCATCATCGGCAATAGGGCTGATGAGATTAATAATTTTATAGGTAATAACGTATGTCAAAGGTAACAAAAACCTTTCAATTCGGTGAAAACGAATTCAAATTAGAAACTGGCGAGATCGCTCGTCAGGCGGACTCCGCAATCATCGCCAGTTGTGGCGATACCACTGTAATGGTCACTGTTGTTAATAAAATTTCAGGTGAGCCAAAAAGTTTTATGCCTCTTACGATTGACGTCGAAGAGCGTACTTACGCCGCAGGTAAAATTCCTGGTGGCTTTTTTCGTCGTGAAGGCCGTCCTTCCGAGAGAGCAATTTTAACTTGTCGTTTGATCGATCGTCCATTACGTCCATTGTTCCCAAAGGGTTTCAATTTTGACGTGCAAGTGGTTATTACGATTGTCTCTATTGATCCCAACATTGATACTGAAATCGTTTCATTGATTGGCGCATCTGCAGCACTAGCAACATCAGGCATCCCATTTAATGGGCCTGTTGGCGCAGCGCGTGTTGGTTATGTCGATGGTGAATATGTTCTGAACCCAACAGCCGATGTATTGGCTGAAAAATCAGAACTTGATCTAGTTGTTGCCGGTACTCAAGACGCGGTATTAATGGTTGAGTCTGAAGCCAACATTCTGCCAGAAGATGTAATGCTGGGCGCAGTTATGTATGGTCATCGTGAGTCACAGAAAGCGATTGCTGCCATTTTAGAATTGGCCGCTGAAGTCGCTAAGCCAATGAAGGAATGGACGCCACCGGTTGAAGACGACTCAATGGTTTCGAAAGTTGCTGAAATTGCAAAGTCTACTTTGGAAGATGCATTTTCAACCCCTGGTAAGGTAGAGCGCGTTGCTAAAATTTCTGCTGCATACGCTGACGTTAAAGCAACGCTATTGAACGACGATTCGGGCAAAGGCGATATCGAAGCAGTTAGTGCTGCATTCAAAGGCTTGGAAAAAAGCATAGTACGTGGTCGAGTAATTGCTGGTGAGCCTCGTATCGACGGTCGTGACACTACAACTGTCCGTCAAATTGATGTACGCACTGGCGTTTGGCCTCGTACTCACGGTTCAGCCTTGTTTACTCGTGGAGAAACTCAAGCGATTGTTGCGGCAACGCTTGGTACTGAGCGAGATGCTCAACGAATTGACGCTCTAGAGGGCGATATTTCAGATCGTTTCATGTTGCATTACAACTTCCCTCCATACTCTGTAGGTGAGACCGGTCGTGTTGGTTCACCAAAACGTCGCGAAATCGGTCATGGCCGTTTAGCACGTCGTGGTGTAGCTGCGGTTCTACCAAATGCGCAAGAGTTTCCATATGTTATTCGTGTGGTTTCTGAAATCACCGAATCAAATGGTTCTAGCTCAATGGCCAGTGTTTGTGGTACTTCGCTAGCATTGATGGACGCTGGTGTACCAATTAAAGCTCCTGTTGCTGGCATAGCAATGGGCTTGATCAAAGAAGGCGACAAATTTGCTGTTCTAACTGATATCTTAGGTGATGAAGATCATTTGGGTGACATGGACTTTAAAGTAGCTGGTACCCCAGACGGTATTACTGCGTTGCAAATGGACATAAAAATCGACGGAATCACCGAAGAGATTATGAGCCAAGCACTAGCCCAAGCTAAAGATGCACGGATTCACATTTTGGGTGAAATGGCTAAAGTCCTTAGCACTCCACGTGAAGAAATGTCTGACTACGCACCGCGTATCATCACTTTCAAAATCAATCCAGATAAGATTCGTGATGTGATCGGTAAAGGCGGCGCGGTTATCCGTGGTCTTTGTGAAGAAACGGGCGCGACTATCGACATTGAAGACGATGGCACGATTAACGTTGCCTCCGTAGACGGCGCAGCGGGTGCAGAAGCACGTCGTCGTATTGAAGAGATTACATCCGATATCGAGGTAGATTCTGTCTACACAGGTAAGGTTGTGAAAATCATGGAGTTTGGTGCATTCGTAAATGTTTTGCCGGGCAAAGATGGTTTAGTACACATCTCTCAAATCTCTGACGAACGTGTTGAAAATGTATCTGACGTCCTTTCTGAAGGCGACGAAGTAACCGTTAAGGTTCTTGAAGTTGACCGTCAGGGCCGTGTAAGACTTTCAATGAAAGCCGTAGATGGCTCTGAGTAGAGCGTACTAACAAGCTAGTTCGAAAAAGGCTCGCTTTAGCGAGCCTTTTTTTGTGCAAGCAGATCAGCATTATTGCTTTAATGCAGAATTGCCTGATTTTGAGGCTGTTTGCCATAACCCCCGCCGTAGACTGAATATTAGCGCGCGCACCGACAGCGCTGACTTTAGAATAATCGAGATGACCATGGTTGCGATGATTGCCTTTGGAGGCAATTCCTTGTTGTGCCGAGCGGCGCTAGCGCACACTTCTATCGATCCGGCAAGCTTCACTAGTATTCGACTGGGTTTCGGAGCCCTTGTACTGTGGGCGGTTTTGTTTTCAAAACAAAGCAGTTAAACACCCCATTAAAGTTAGAAGGGGATTGGTGGGCGGCTATTTGTTTATTTAGCTATGCAGTTGAGTTCTCCTTTGCGCATCTAAAGCTAACAACCGCGACCGGTGCCTTATCATTGTTTGGCTCTGTCCAGCTGACTATGTTGGGTCATGGATTAGCTCAAGGAGAACTTCTTCGCGCAATACAGTTTATAGGGCTGCTCAGCGCCGTCTCTGGCTTATTGATTTTGCAATTGCCGGCGTTGAATCACCCCCCCCATTGATGCTGCTGTATTAATGGGGTGTCGGGGTTCGCATGGGGTATTTATTCGATCCAGGGAAGAAATGCAAAGAATCCGATTGCCGCGAGTATGGGCAACTTCACCAGATCGCCCATTCCGACTATCTGCTTGAGCACCTTCATTATTTCTCAAGTGGCACTTGATATTGATGGCGTATTATTAGCAATCCCTTCTGCCGCACTGGCGTCTGGTTTTGGTTATGTTGTTTGGTATGCCGTAACGCCGAGATTAGAGTCTATGACGGCGGCATCGGTTCAACTCAGTGTGCCAATTATTGCGGGCTTGGGTGGTGTAATTTTTGTTGGAGAACTTATTAGCCTCAGGTTGCTTGTCTGTTCTGTAGCGGTGCTAGGCGGTATTGCTGCGATCATACTGTTTGGCCGAAGCTCTGCACCCAGCACTAACAAGTAATACCCGATTCTATGTGCTATGTTCTTCCCACCACATTTTTTTCATTTCATTAGACCAACATATAAATTTAATTCTTATGCTATCCATATTTGAAGAACTCGATTTTCAGCAGACGCCGTTAGGGGACATTAGTTTACGCCGTCGGTCTGAGCCGCGCCTTGATCATAAATTAATTTATGAAGTGAAGCTGGGCCATGAATTTTTAATGTCTAGCCTGTTTGTTGAGGCAGAAGAGCAGCTTTCTACCTTGGGTATCGCTGCGTTAAAGGCACAAGGATTTAGCGCGTCTTTAAACTTAATTGTTGGCGGGCTCGGTCTGGGCTATACCGCACTAACGGCATTGAACGACCCAAGTGTTGCAAAGTTGCGCGTGATCGACGTTATGCAACCAGTTATTAGCTGGCATCAAAGTGGGGTGCTGCCGATTGGCGATGTATTGGCTGTCGATGAACGTTGTGAATTAATTCATGCTGATTTTTTTGCGGTGGCTACCGATCATGCCCAGGGTTTTATTGATAACGAGCCGGTGCACGGTGTATTGCTGGACATAGACCACTCGCCAAGTCATTGGTTAAATAGCCACAACGCTGATTTTTACACTCACGAATCCTTAAGCAAGATGTCGAAGAAGATAACCCAAGGTGGCGTCTTTGGGCTGTGGTCCAACGATCTTCCAGATGCTGAATTCACTGAGCATCTGAAATCAATATTTTCCAGCGTGGAAACCCACATCGTGCGATTTGATAACCCATATTCCGGCGGCGAATCCACCAACTCTGTTTATCTAGCAATAGTCTGATTAAGTTTAAATCCTCAGTGGTTTGCATGCGGTTGCCCAATCGAGGCATTCGGTATTTCTTCTACAATGCGTTTGGGAATTGTTGCCTCTAAGTGAGGCTTGCTGCGCCTAGCTCACGCCTCTTAGTGCTACTAGGGCAGATAGGAAGAATCGATGTGTGCGGGCCGCAAGCGTTGCTACGACTAGTTATACTTATAAGACGTTCCCTATTGGTGAGTTAGAGCGAGGCGACAGTAATGAATGATTTGCAACAAACGTTGAAACGAAATTGGCTCCGGGTTTTTAGATAGTTTTTGTAATGACCGCACCTTATTTGCATCGTGGTGAAGCGATGTTTGTTAGTGCGGGCCCTTACTCCTTAGGCAAGCCAATTGTCTGGCTGATTCTGATTGCAATTTTGATCTATACCTTGCGTATTAGTTCGAAAGAAAATTTCTTTAAGAGCTTAAACAAGCTTCATCCTATACTGTGGCACCGCCAGATTGGCCTTGATCTATATATTGGTTTATTGATTCCCTTATTTATCATTTACCTAAATCAGGGGTCTGTATTGGTATTATAGCTGTGGTTCATTCCGATATTGTTCTTTGCTAACTTGGCTACTTTGTTGTACCTAACTCTAAATTACCAGTCGATTGTTGCTCTGTTTTTATGAGAGCGTGAGTGACACGCAAACCCTATACGAAAGTTTTGTGATCATTTAGGCAAAAGAAATCACTGCTGTCCCGTTAACTTTCACAACAACGAGAATTGGTTTGGGTTGTAACTTTGGTGGTTCATTGGGTCACCTCGGACCAAGGCCATTAGGTCTCGTTTCTCAAACAGGTTGAGCTGCAATACCC
>JBLHMH010000085.1:0-13565 GCA_047621785.1 Polaribacter sp.
GGCGTAAATGAACAGGCAAACCGTCGATGACTTGATCTTGAGAAATCATTGTAAACTACATCTTAAACGCATAGAACTAAGCTATGCTGAATAACTAAGTTATTGAAATCGTACTAGTTCGTAAATTCAATAGCAACCAATTGAGTTGAAATCAAGCAAGAGAGGCGGTGAGTTTCATGTGGTTTGTCTTCCTTGTTACTTCGGTTATTGTCGACCACCGAAGTGTCATGGCTCCCTAGGTTTTTGACGCTTGATCCAAGAAAGCTAGATAGTGATCTGAAACCAGATCTGGGGCCTCAACTAATGGGTAGTGTCCAATCTCACTAAGTTCAGCAAGATAGTCGAGCCTGCAATTAAGTTGGGTATAACGTTCGACTATATGTTTGCCGGAGATTGGGTCTACAGAACCATTAATTAGGGCAAGAGGTATAGGTGAGGTTTGCAGAGCATATCTCCATCTGTCTTGATGTTCACGACGGTCGTCAATATAGGTTATAACAGTGTGAAAGAGGTGGCGACCTTGATTATAGTTTACCAGCTCCCAAAATAATTCTAAATCCTTGTTGGTAGGCTTAGTGTTGGGACCGAAAACACTTGAGAATGAGCGCGAAAACATTTTAAAGCCATTAAGTAAGTTAACCCATTTACCTATCGGGCTTAGAAGTATTCGTTGTAGAAATAATGCTTTGTGAGTTTCTGGGAATAAGCCTCCATTCAAAAAAGCGCAGGAGAGACAGTTGCCATGACCACGGACTTCCAATTGGCGTGAAATTAATTCCTGTGCCACAGACACCCCATAGTCATGTGCCAGGATATTGAAATCAGTAAGTTTTAGATGGTCAATCAGTTGCTCAAATAGATTGGCTTGCTTATGAATTTTGTAGTTTCTACTATTTGGCTTATCAGAGAAACCAAAGCCCAGCATGTCTAGACAGATAACCCGGTGTGATTCACGTAGCCGATCCCACATAGGAAAAAAGTCATAGCTCGAGGAGGGGAATCCGTGGATCAGAATAATAACAGGCAGCTGCCGATCACCTTCGTCAATATAGAAAATTTTATGTTTAGCTACTTCTAGAAATGTCCCCTTGTCCATCCATTGTTGTAGCTCTGGACTGAGTTTCTTGTTCGCTGTCATAGGGTTTTAATTATCGTTATCACAATTAGATTTACGCAAAATGCTATAATTTGAAATCGAGTTCAAGTTATAGCATTATTCCACTTCGACTAGCATGTGCCATTTAGATCACCTATTCAAGGTCTCTATGGAACCTATGAAACCACTTCCAATTCCAATTCAAAAACGAACCTTGCTCAAACGAGCCGATTTGCTTGAGGCTGTACGCAAGGATTTTTCAGAATACGGCTTTGAAATAGCAATAGCGAAGTCTATCGCCGGCAGGACACGTGTTGCGATTGGTATGTTTTATCAATACTTTGATGATGAAAACGACATCTTTCGAGTGTTGGCCAGCAATAGAATGGAGCTGCTTAGTCAGAATGTGGAGCTCTATAAAAATTAAGCCAATAAAACTAATTTTCGATGTCGGAGACAAGATATGGATCAAACATTACTAAATTGCGATCGCGTGATACGCAATGCTAAGGTTTTTAATGATGGTAATCAGCCAGTGGTCGAAGATATTGCTATTCTTCATGATCGCGTGGTTGCGCGCGGTGTAAATCTGCAAGTTGTGGTCTCAGCTGAGATTATCGATGCGGATGGCTTATGGGCGATGCCAGGGCTATTCGATATTCATACTCACTATGATCTAGAATTGGAGCTTGCTCCAGGCTTGCCTGAATCAACCCGCCATGGAACTACGTCTGTGGTAATTTCTAATTGTAGTCTTGGGCTTGCCTTTGGTTCGCAGCGCAGCAAAATAGATGCGCTTGAGATAGACCCGATTGTCGATTGTTATGCCAGGGTGGAGAATATTCCGAAATCGGTATTACGAGCTTGTGCAGATAAGATCGACTGGGATAGTCCACAACAGTATATAGACCACTTAGAGAAATTAAATTTGGGGCCTAATGTTATTGCTATGATGCCGCATTCGATGTTGCGAATTCAGACCATGGGCTTTACTAATAGTGTGTCGCGTGATCCAACTGAAGATGAGCTGAGCGAGATGAAGCGGATCTTGAAGAACTCCTTAGAAATTGGTTATGTTGGTTTTTCTACCGATGCCTTGCCATTTCATTATTTGGCCAATCAACCCAATTGTCACAAGACTATTCCAACCCAATTTGCTAAATATAATGAGATAAAGGTGCTAACTAATGTGGTTCGCGAAGCGGGTGCCTTATGGCAAGCTACGCCGCCTAAAGACAGTGCTTTTGATACGCTTAAGACATTTCTATTAACCAGCGGTCGCTTGCATGGCAAACCTTTGAAAACCACGGTAGTGGCTGCTTTAGATGTCGCTAACAATCGTAATTTACTTAAACTGACCAAAATATTAGCCAGACTACTCAATTCGAAACTTTTGAATGGCAAGTTTTACATGCAAGCGCTTGGAGCACCGTTTAAGGTTTGGTCAGATGGGGCCGTTACTCCCATCGCCGAGGAAATACCGGAGTTACGAGCTCTGAATGAAACCGATCTCGATGATCGTGCTGCGCGTATGGTTATTCTATCTGACCCCGAATACCGCAAGGTTTTTAAAGCGATGTGGATGAAGGGCAAGTCGGGCTTTAGTATTGCCCGTCTCAAGAGAAAGCTTCGTTTGGAAGATTACGCCTTCGATCGTGATATGAGTGGCATGACAATTGATCTCTGCCCTATGGAAAAGTGGCAGGGGCTTACTTTTCAAGTTGTTTTTGAACGTGTGCAAAGCGTACTTTCGCAAGGGACTGTCAATTCATCGAGTCAATTAGACCCCGAGCAGGCGCTTATCCTAAGTGAGTTTGATTGGGTGCGCGATGAGGCCGATTTCGTTCTGCAAATGTTAAGCAGCTTCGACACTCAAGTTTCTTGGCACACAATTACCGCCAACCGAGATATGAAAACGGTGCGTGAATTACTGATGAACCCACTATTGCTCCCAGGCTTTAATGATTGCGGGGCACATCTAACCAATATGGCATTTTATGATGTCAATCTTCGCAGCCTAAAGTTAGCCGCGCAGGGTGGTGATAAGGATGTAAGTTATATGGTCAAGCGCCTGACCAAAGATGCCGCAGATGTGTTTGGGGTAGAGGCTGGGACCATTTACGTAGGCGATGTTGCCGATCTTATTCTGATTGACCCAGTGAAGTTGGCAAATCATGACGGCGAAGCAAATGTTCAGAGGATTTACCGAGAGGAGTTTCAGCACCAACAGTTGGTGAATAGATCTCATGGTGTTGTGCCCTTGGTGCTAATCGCAGGGAGTGTGGCTTGGCGTGACAATGAATTTGCGGCTGATCTTGAGACTCGGCCTTTTGGTCGATTGCTCAAACCTGCTGGGCTCGACCAAGTCGAGACAGCAGACAGGGTATTGGAAACTGCGGCAGCTTAAGCAGCTATGAGTTAGATTGTAAGAAAAAAGCCTGAGTCTTTAATTAGCTCAGGCTTTTTAAATGGTATAAGTTTTGAGCTCGTCGTTCTAAATTTGAAAGGAGCCTAAGACCTTTTTGATTTTATGTTTCTTTAGTCGCACATAGTTCGGCACACCATTTACGAATGGCGGGTAGTCCTCACCAGCAATCAACGGTGCCATATAAGTTCGACATTTGTCCGTAATGAAAAAACCATCTTCGCTAATGTAGTCGTCAGGCATTTTCTGCTCAACGTTGGCGACATCTTTCAATGGCACATAGCCAATCTCCCACGTATACGGTGCATCATTGGTTCGTACAATAGTCGGCATTACAGCATTTTTCCCAGCGACGGCAAATTCAACTGCGGCCTTGCCAACTGCATAGGCTTGTTGCATGTCCGTTAGTGAACCGATGTGGCGGGCAGAACGTTGCAGGTAATCGCATACCGCCCAGTGGCATTTTAAGTCTAAGCCATGCTTAATAATGTTGCTTACTACCGGCGCTACTCCGCCTAATTGCGCGTGTCCAAAAGCGTCCTTGATACCTGAGTCAGCGAGAAATTTGCCGCCTGCGTATTTCACGCCTTCTGATACCACGACACTGCAAAAACCTTTGCGAATAACGGTATCGTCTACCTTTTTGAGGAAGGCGTCATGGTCGAAATCTATTTCAGGGAAAAGGATTATGTCTGGGCCTAGCCCACGTTCATCGGCAGCCAAGCCGGATGCAGCAGCGATCCAGCCAGCGTGGCGCCCCATAACTTCCATTACAAAAACTTTAGTCGATGAAGCACACATAGACTCTACGTCCATGGACGCTTCTAATATCGAAACGGCCACGTATTTTGCGACCGAGCCGAAACCCGGCGAGCAGTCGGTGTAGGGTAGGTCATTATCGATTGTCTTGGGTACGCCAATACAGGTAATAGGGTAGCCCAGAGTTTCTGAAATCTGAGATACTTTGTGTGATGTGTCTTGAGAATCACCGCCGCCATTATAAAAAAAGTAACGAATATCGTGCGCTTTAAATACTTCGATTAGTCGTTCGTACTGTAGGCGATGCTCGTCAATGGATTTAAGTTTGTAACGACAGGAACCAAAGGCTCCGGACGGCGTATATTTTAAAGCTTCGATGTCGCTAGGGCTTTCTAGACTGGTATCGATTAGATTTTCAGTTAGAGCGCCGATTATCCCATCTTGGCCAGCGTAAACCCGTTTGATTTGTTCGGGGTAGAGTGCCGCAGTTTGAATGACACCAGCCGCAGAAGCATTGATAACCGGAGTTACGCCTCCGGATTGAGCGTAGAAAGCATTGTGTGCAGGCATGTTTGTCCTCGAGTAGAGACTAGGGTTCGGCGCTGGATAGAGTTTTAGGAAGTGAGATTTCCAATACTTTGTGTAGCTTACCTCAAACCTCCTATTAAGTGGCTAACGGTTAGTGATGATTTGGTATTATTTTTCAATTTTCACTGTGTATAATCCCAGACTGCGATAACTTAATAATTTTTCTGAGCTAATGCCATCAATCAAAGTAAGCGACCCATCGGGCAAAACTAAAGACATAGAGTTTGAGGTTGGACTGACCCTCATGGAAGTGTTGCGAGATGAAGGCTATGATGAAATCTTGGCTATTTGTGGTGGTTCTTGTTCGTGTGCTACTTGCCACGTACATATCACCAAAGACCCCAGTGATACGCTCCCTGAAATTGAAGAAGATGAACAGATTTTGCTAGAGTTAGAAGATGAATACAATCCACAGCAAAGTCGTTTGTCATGCCAATTGGAAATGACTGACGAGTGTGACGGATTGGCAATTACTATTTTAGATGTATAGCACCCAGGGCTAAGTTATGGATCCACTTACGCAAGGCGTGGTCGGCGCAGCAGCGTCGCAGCTGGTTTATACAAACCGCAGAAATAAGGTCCGATCAGGCAGCAAGTGTTCAGTCGCGATTTTGGGTTTTCTATCAGGAATGGCTGCTGATCTGGATGTGTTGATTCGCTCTGATGTTGACCCTTTACTGGCGCTCGAATATCACCGCCAGTTCACCCATTCTCTGATTTTCATTCCTGTTGGGGCATTGATCTGCGCATGGCTTTTGCGTTTGCTTTTGTTTAGGCGGACTCTAACCTTTAAAGACGCCTATCTGTATTGTTTTGCAGGCTATGCCACGCACGCTGTATTGGATGCGTGTACTACTTATGGCACACAGCTATTTTGGCCGTTTAGCAATGATCGCGTCGCTTGGAATAATGTCTCGGTGGTTGACCCTCTGTTCACCGTGCCGTTGATGTTTTTAGTATTGTTGGCAGTTTTCAGGCGTTCTCGGTTGTGGGCGATACTGAGTACCGTATATGCTTTTTCTTATTTAGGTGTTGGAGTATTACAAAATCACCGAGTGCTAGATATTGCATTGCAAATTGCACAAAGCCGTGGGCATGTTCCCTTAAACCTGGGGGTTAAACCTAGCTTTGCTAATTTGATCGTTTGGAAGGCGGTGTATGAGCACCAAGGGCGCTATTACGTGGACGCAATTCGGGCAGCAAAATCAACCAGCGTGATAGAAGGCTCATCTACCGAAAAACTTGATTTGGCTAAGCACTTCACTTGGTTAGACGAAGGTAGTCAACAAGCTCGTGATGTCCAACGTTTCGGTTGGTTTTCAAACCAACATTTAGCGATCGACCCTGATGATAAGAGCCGGATTATTGACATACGCTATTCTTTAATCCCGAACCGAATGGATGGTATGTGGGGCATTGTCTTGGACCCCAAAGCCGCTTCGGGTACGCACGTCAAATGGAATACTACTCGACCCAACCGTGACCAGATGGGCAGCTGGATCAATAAGTTTTGGGCAATGATTAAGAACTAGAAGGGTTTTTGGTCTTGGCGAACTAAGCAGCTAATACCCTCTAAATGATGACTTTCGCTAGGCTATGGATTAAAAGCCATACATTATTGGCACGATAAAGCTAAACGACAGCCAAATTATTATGGTTAAGGGTACCCCCGCCTTTACGAAATCCATAAAGGTATAGCCACCAGCATTCATTACTAATAGATTGGTTTGATAGGCCATAGGGGTGGCATAACTCATATTGGCGCCGAACAAAACGGCCAGCACAAAGGCCTCAGGTGGTAAGCCTAATTCGGTGGCAATGCTGATTGCGATAGGTGTACCGATCACAGCTGCAGCATTATTTGAAACAATGTTGGTGAGCAAGGCCATTAACAACATTAAGCTACTAAAAATAATTCTACTGGAAAAACCTTCGGTTAGTTCGACAAATAGATGCGCGACATAGGTTGTAGCACCGGTTTGCGTAAGCGCTGAACCTAAGGCCAAGCTGGCCACTACAATTAGAATTACCTGAGCGCTTAAGGCGCGTTGAATATCCTGCCATTTCAAGCAATTGGTTAAAACCATCAACAAAGAACCTGCGACCGCGCTGATCGCGATTGGCATTATGCCCAGCGCAGCGGCCAAGATGGTGAGCGCCATTATTCCCACGGCTCTTGGCGCGTATTTAGTTGAGGGAAGTTCTGTGGTCGCGTCTAGTACTAAAAAGTGCCCGCGCTTTTTGACTTCTTCTATATTCTTGCTTGAACCTTGTACTAGTAGTACATCACCAAGTCGTAATGGCGTGCGTGCAATACCTTGCGGTAAGGATTCTAATACTTTGCCTTTGCGGTGAATTGCCAGGGTGACGAGTTGATAAACGTCCGCGAAATGCGCTTCATTAAGCGTGCGGTGGATCATCGGTGAGCCGCGATCAATTACAAGTTCAGCTAGGTGCTGTTGATCATCCGATAGTGGGTTGTCATCATTGACCTGATGGCCTTTAGAATAGAGTGTGGCACCCAGTGATCGTTCGAAATCTTTTAATTGGCCGGGCGTGTCGCGCACTAACAAGCGGTCTCCCGCTTTAATATGAGCGTCTGGCAGCGGCACCGTAAAGGTGTGCTCACTCCGCCTGATTCCCGATACCTGAATCGATCCTTCGGTTTTCTTAATTATGTCGGTAAGTGTTTTACCGTCGGCATAGCTGCCTGCAGGGATATGCAGATGAGCAGTAAATATTCTGGGTGCATTATTGTCTAAATTAGGCGTTCTATTCGGTAGAATTTTTGGCGCGATCAACCACAGGTATAAAATGCCGATTGATCCCGCCAGTGCTGCGGGTACAAAGAAGCTGAACATGCTGATGGTCTCTAAGCCCATATCAGACGCGACACTGACAACCAATAGGTTAGTTGAAGTGCCAATAGTGGTGGTCATGCCGCCTAGCAACGTTGCCATTCCCATCGGCATTAAAATTCCCGAAGGTGATGTTTTTGTGCGTGCAGCTACATTTAGCATTATGGGCAGCAATAACACGACAATCGGCGTGTTGTTTACCACTGCACTAAGTAGGGCCGACACCACTAGAGTGATCAGCACTGATAGAGTAGGGCTGATCGCCCATAGTTTAGCAAGGCCTCGTCCCACGGGGTCGAGGGCACCGGTACGAACGATTCCATAACCTACGACCATTAAGCCGCAAACCGCAATGAGTGCCTCGTGACCAAATCCAGAGAAGAATGAAATTGGATCCAAGAAAGTTCCGTTCTCTCTGGTGTAGGGATAGATGGTGAAGCTGATTGCAAGCGCCACGATCACCAACAAACTGGAAGTTTCCAGAGGAATGCGATCGCGAGTGAATAAGATCAAGGCGGCAACAGTCAGCGCTAAGGACCAAATTGCATGAGGGTCTAAATGCATAGGTAAGTCGTTATTGTTTTGTTAGGGGTAGTATACGAGGTAAAGCGTACTCTATGGCAAGAGTATTTACTTAATGCGATGATGTATACTCAGAAAATTCTAAGCTTGTGCAAGGCCTTATGTTACTATCAAATGAAGGCTGGGAAATGCCTGAAACCTACTAATTTAACTTTTTTGTCGGGCTGAGTAGTAATGCTGGATGTCGTTCTCACTAATGAAATTATTGCTGTGTTAGCAATTCTTTCTCTAGCGGTAGGATTGTTCGTCTTTGAAGTGATACGGGTCGATGTGGTGGCTCTATTGGTGCTGGTTTTATTGGGCTTATCTTCAATGGTGCCCGATTACAACGGATTGATTCCCACCTACCAGTTATTCCAAGGGTTCTCCAGTAACGCCGTAATGTCAATTATTGCGGTAATGATCATTGGTGCCGGATTAGATAAAACCGGTGTCATGGGCGTAATGGCTGCGCAGATACTAAAACGAGCAGGTAAAACCGAGAATAAGATCACTGTTACTTTGTCGGTGTGCGTTGCTTATATTTCAAGCTTCATGCAGAACATAGGCGCGGCGGCGTTGTTTTTACCGGTGGTCAGTCGTATTTCCAGACGGACTGCAATTCCTCTTTCGCGGCTATTAATGCCAATGGGCTTTTGCGCGATCTTAGGTGGCACCATGACGATGGTGGGTTCCAGTCCATTAATTCTATTAAATGACTTGATCGAGAGTGCCAATTTACACTTTCCTGATAATGCCATTCCGATGGAAAAATTTGGCTTGTTCGCGGTAACACCGGTCGGCTTGGCCTTGGTGGTCACAGGTATAATTTACTTCTTAGCGCTCGGAAAGAAAATTTTACCGGTGGCTGAGCGAATGGCACTGACCACCGAAAACCTTCAGTACTTTCGCGATGTCTATGGCATTGACGGGCGTATATTCGAAGTAACGGTGAATGAAGGTAGTGATCTGGCCGGACTGGCACTGGGCCAAGTGGGCGCGCAGGGACGGGCTGGCTGGATTCTTGGTATCAAAACTGGTAATACTATAGAGATTATTCCCTCGCAGGAAATAGAAATTCAAATTGGTTCGGTGCTCGCTATTATGGGGTCACGGCGAGGGATTGAAGATTATGCCGTTGAGCATGACTTAAGTATTGGTGCCTACCTAAATGAATTTGCAGACGCGCTAAATCCAACCACCGCAGGTATTGCTGAAATTGTGATACCACCAGATTCAGATCTTATAAAAAAATCCATTAGCGAGTCGGATATACGGCGTAAGTTTGGCATGCGTATTCTTACTGTCTATAGGGTCGATCAGGTTATCGACGAAGAGCTATCCTCGCTAGAGCTGCAGGCCGGTGACACACTTGTCGTTCATAGCCGGTGGCAGGACATGATCAGGGTTGCCAAAGACAAACGCTTCGCAGTAGTAACCGATTTTCCAAAAGAAGAATTCCGTACTCACAAGTTACGCAACGCATCGGTCGCCTTCGTTCTCGCTATTGGCTTGGTCTTATTCAGTGACCTGCCATTGTCGCTGGCATTGATGGTGGGCGCTTTAGGCATGATTATCGGTGGTGTATTGGAAGTAGAAGAGGCTTATCAAGCGGTAAGTTGGCAAACAGTGTTCTTACTTGCTTGTTTAATACCCTTAGGCCTAGCCATGGAGCAATCAGGTGCAGCGCAATATTTAGCGTTTTACGCGTTGAATTTAATGGATGGCTTTCCGGTTTGGGGTATCCAATTGTTCTTAGCGGTTATCGCTACAGTGTTCACATTGGTGATGTCGAATGTAGGTGCTACGGTGTTGTTGGTGCCGCTTTCTATTCAGATGGCACTTGGAGTGGGTGCTGACCCAGCCATTTTTGCGCTGACGGTTGCCTTAGCCACTTCCAATTCATTCTTGATACCTACTCATCAGGTCAATGCTCTAATTATGGGGCCTGCCGGCTATACTGTAAGGGATTACATACGTGCTGGGAGTGGCATGACCGTATTGTTTTTGATTGTGATGCTATTGATGTTGAATTTATTCTATTAGTGCTTATTTTCACAAGCCCAGTCATTAATAGCGCACTTAATAGATTTCACTCGAAAAAATTCGAAAGAGTTGATCCCAGTAATGAAATTCGTTAAGCAATATCGGTTATATGCAAGTAGTAGCTAAACCTACTGTTGGCTTCCCTGTTTCTTACTTCGCTCGATTTCTTTAAAGTGATCTCTCATCTCTTTTGACTCACCTCTGTGACCTATAAATTTTATGAAAAAATCATTGTTAGTTTTTCCTTTGATTTATAAACGCATGTGGTGGTGGCGATAGTTCATCAGGCGCCGGCGAAAGCACCAATCCTGGGTAAGATATAGCGGCTAATTTTGTTGGAGTTTATACTGGGACATTGAGTTTGACTGCCAACACGGTTGGTCTTACCGAGTCTGATTCTTTCCCGATCACGGTTACGGTCCTAGCAAATAGAACTGTGCGTTTTGACGGCGATGATCCAGACGAAACCTTTATGGTTGGCATCACCAATGCCGGTGATTTCACAAGAAACATCTCTGTTGTCGAAGACGAGTGTTCTGGCACCTTGTCTGTCACCGGTCGGGTAGCCGGTTCGCTAGCCACTGGTAACGTGACAGGAGACGCTCAATGGCGTTAACCTGAGCGCAACCCTGCGCGGTGATTTGAGCGCTAATAAGTAACTGGCTTGAGTAACTGGATAGTGCGATAGGCTTTGGCTACAGTCGGTCGGCTGTAGCCTTAAATAAAGCCAGCGATTATGCGTTTAAAGCATAAAAGTCAATCGCGATGGATTTACTGAATCTTGATTAGTGAATCTAGCTCTATTTTCAGTTTTTCTAAAATAATATCATACCCAAAAGCGCCAAGGTTCTCGCCTTGGCGTTTTAGGTTAACGTGTTTAGGACCGCACCATAGGCCTAGGTCGGCATCGTCAGTTTCTCCTGGGCCATTTACCCGACAGCCCATCACGGCGATGGTGAGGTTGTGATCTTCTGCATAAGTCGTCATTTCCTTGACGTCTTGTGCTAGTTCGATAAAGGCTTCATTTTCAACCCTAGAACAGCTCGGGCAGCTGATAATATTCAGTTTGTTTGGGTCGAAGGCTACGACACTACGCACACGGCCGGCGTAGATATCGTTGATTATTTCGTGTCCAGCATCGACCTCATCCGCTTTGATCTTATTTGGTAATGTGAGGGAAACTCTAACTGTATCGCCAATACCCCTAGAAATAAGTTGTTCGAAGGCGATGCGTGTTTTAATTACGCCCATCGGAGGCAAGCCAGCTTCAGTCACTCCTAAATGCAATGGAACATCCGGCCTCGCTTCTGCGAAACGTATGTTGGCGGTGATTACTTTTTGAGGGTCAGAATCTTTGAGAGACACACAATAGCGAGTAAAGCCAATGGAATCCAAGTACTGGCAATGTTCCAGCGCACTGTCGAGCATTGGTGACACAGAATCACGAGAATCATAGTTCTCTAATTTTGCGGGGTCGACGGAGCCAGCATTCACGCCTACTCTTATAGCGCAGTCATGTTGGCCAGCTAAATCGGCTAAATAATTAACCTTTTGTTGCCAAGTTTTCTTCTTCTCGTGGTGAAATAAATGCCCCGGGTTGTAACGAATTTTATCTACATAGGGGGCCACTAGAGCTGCCATGCGATAGTTTTCTTGTAAATCGACGGACAAGGTAGCGTCGGTCGCCTTGCGAATCTCTATTAAGGCCGCAGCATCTTTCTTATTGTCGACCGCAATTCTAACCACGCCGGCATTTCGTTCATGCAGTGCGTTGGCCTGTTCTATAGTTGCATCAATGTCTTGAGTACGCGTAGCGCACATACTCTGAACTAAAATTGGATTGTTATTGCCAATCTTTCTCTTGCCAATGACTACTTCACGGCTGAGGTTACGGGTAATATTCACGATCTTAAAATACCAATAATGTAGGAGATAGTTTAAATAATTTATGCACTTGATGAGATCTTTGATCTAGCGTTCTAAACCCAGTGCATCGGACAGGCGGTATTCTACTAGAGTCTTCACCTCAGAGGCAGTCTTCTATGGCAATATTCTCTACTGCAAATTTTACTTGGCAAGCAGGTATATAGTGTCGCCTTAATGAAACTCAATAAATTAGGCCAATAGGCGGTTATTGGACCGAGATACTCTCGCTAATTATTTTGGTTCCGAAGTAACCTAGTTGAATCAATAAAAACCCACCGAGGGTCCAAAAAACCGCATGTGAGCCGCGTAAGCCGTGTCGATACCGCTTATATAAAAGTGTTGCAAAAACTAGCCAACCCAAAACGGCTAAAATAGTGTGATGTTTGAACTCAAACGGCTGACCAAAAATTTGTTGGCTAAAAAACGCTCCGCTAATTAGGGTAAGACTCAGCAGAATAAATCCAATGGTTACTAGTCGAAACAACAACATCTCCATGGTTTGCAAGGGGGGTAAAGCCAGTAGCATGGTTGGCGCCAATCGCTTTTTTAGTTGTCGTTCTTGATAGGCATACAGCAGTGCTTGTATCGCAGCGATAGTGAGTAAGGAATAGGTAAGGATAGAGACCAATACGTGAGCCGCAAACGCGCCGCTGGCATTCAAATAATTAGCATCGCTATGCCACGCAAAAGAAAACATCAAGCTAAGGGCGCTCAGGGGAAATACTAATATCCCTAAACGCCGAATAGGCATTGTCAAGCAGCCAAGCAAGTAAATGGACACTAGTATGGCGCTATCAATTGCCGCCATTGAGCTAAGACTAAAATTAATTGCGTCATTGGCTAAGCCATTATTCAGGGCGTATATGATATGTGCTGCAACCGAGTAAATCGCCACGATAAATGCGATATTAAACAGACCATCATTACCAGTGCTATCCTGTTTGCTGCCCTCAGCCCGATGAAGATTGTTGAATATCATCCAAGTGGCTAAGCAATAGCCCATAATTGAAGAAAAAAGCAGTGCTGAATTGAGCATTCTAATCTAACGTTACGGTTGCCAAGCGCGCTTTCTTGGCGAACATTGTTTTAAGGATGTTACTTGTTATGAATTTGAACTTAAGCATCATTCGAATATTTACTGTGCCGTATTAAATGACGGCTAAAGCTGCCATTTATGACGGCTTAGAGATAGAATATCACAACCTATAAAACTGCATCTATGATTCAGTTATTCCGATTTACTAATATTTAGTTTCGAGACCAATATGTTTGAACAACTCGGCGACCGATTACAAGGTACCTTTAA